>CAYWNG010000579.1:0-4442 GCA_964458685.1 uncultured Pirellulaceae bacterium | reverse complement strand
TCGGCCCCGTCGTTGAATCCGACCGCATCGCGATCATCGAGGCGGGCGAAGCCGATAACAGTCGCACGGCATCGCCAAGATAGGCTGTGATCAATTGTCGGTTGCCATAATTCCAATGATCACGCAACTCTTCAAGCGTTGTGATCCCCAATCCCGCGAGTTTATCCATCACCCCTGTTGGAAATACGCTGCCATCTAACACGCGATACAAATTGCGTCGTTCGTCTGTAATTTGCATAGTTGTTCATTTCTCGTTGACAACATACTCTTCCATCTTGCGGAGAATTTGGTCCGCGAAATCGGCTTGCGGGTGTTTGAGTCTACCTAATTCTTTAGCAGCAGTCCCAGCTAACGCAATTGCTTGATTTGCGTTTCCTATGATTTTCTCCAATTGTGCTAACATCAGACTCGAAATCGATTGGCGTGCGATATCACCTAGATCTCGGAACAACTGAATCGATTCCTCCCAGTAGCTCTTCGCTTTGGCATAGTTCATTAGAACAAATTCAACCCCAGCTAGCTGGTGCAATGTCGCAGCCACTCCTTCTGTGTGCGATAGACTTCTCGCTATTTCTAGCGACCTAATGTTTAGCTGAATAGCTGCGTTGAAGAACCAGTGCAGTGTAGAACATTTCCAAAGATTCATTTCACTACAGAGTTTTATTGGGTAACGCTGGTGAGCCGTCGCGAAGATCGATCAATTTTACGCTCTGCACATGCCTGTGGATTACTTGCTGGCTCAGGTGAAACCAGTCGTCCACCGCATCAAGTATGACACTGTCCGTTGAAACCACTGTGCCCGTAACTTTCTTGAGTTCCTCGTCTGGACTTTGGCACAAATGTACCTGCCAGTTCCATCGGTTTTGCGAGGCAATTTCGACAAGCACTTCCCGCAATCGACCGCTGTTCGAAACTGGTTTATCTAGCAACCAAGTTGTATCGAAGACTTGAAGTTCATGCAAAGTCGCGCCGATCAGTCGGATCGCCTCCGAAGTTTGCTGCACTCGTTTGTAAGTACCATGAACGCTCGCCAGATCGCGATAACAACCATCCTGTCCAATGAAAACACCCCCCTGTGCCAATGCATGCTCGATCGAGATCAAGATATTGAATCCATCCAGAAACAGGCTGGCTCCTGCAATGTTTGCAAGCGAACGATGTTTGTCGAGTCGGCTTTGACGCTGTTGGTCTGTGCACCCCGATCGCATTAACAGCATTCGCTGCCGCTGAGTCAACTGAAACTTGTCTCCAATCAGTTTAAGTGAACAGGCATGCGCGTAGCCTCGGGTAAGTAACCAACAAAAATCTTTCAAGGCATCGCGAAGCTTTTCGATTTGAGGCCCACAGAACAAATGTTCGTCTTCGGGATGATCGCCACGGCTTCTTTGTTCATGACCCATTGAGAATGCTCACTTCGTCGTCCGGTACACACTGCGAATCAGCCGCGTGTCGCTCGGACAGACAGCTACCGATGAAGTGTTACTCTGATTGGCTAATAGCTGCGCTCGAGTCGAATCGGACAGACCTCCGTCCAGCGTACAGAATTGAATCGATCCGTTCTTCCGGATTGCCCGTTCTATAAGCTCGCGCCCCTGTTTGCCAATTCCAGTTTTCGCCAAATTGATTTGTGCTAACTTTGTATTGGAGAGGAGCATTTTCGCAACTAAGGCTCCACCTTCGTCGCCCAAAGAATTCGGCTGTGCCTGAAGCACTTTCGTCGACGGACTGTAGCCAAGATCCAAATTTACTAACGAGGCATGATTTGTTACAACCTCCAGTAACGGTTGAACTCCACGGATGGTGATACCGCTACTTGCCAACCCAAGGTCACACAGCGTTTGGTTTGCTCGAAGACCTTTAGCCAGTTCGATTACTCCTTCGTCGCCCAATCTGTTTACGTTCAAGAACAGTGATCGAAGCGTCTCGTTGTGCCTGAGAACATCGGCGAGTTGCCTTGCCGAGTCTGCTTCCAGCGAGTTGCCGCCCAAGTACAAACGCTCAATGCTGCAACCGGCAATTTTGAGAGATTGACACAGCGCCTGCACTCCGCGACTGCCTAGGCCCGTATTGACCAGATCCAGCACGCGCAGTGTTCGGTTTTGGGTGAGCAGCCGCGAGATCGCTTCGGCTCCTTCGTCACCAATCGGATTGCGTTTCAGCCAAAGTCCTTGGATTTTCGAGTTGCCCGATAGAGCATCAGTTAGCGACTGGACGCCTTGGTGTGTAATACCATTGCACCCCAAATAGACGATTTCAAGTGCGGAATTTGCTTGCACAAGTTCACTGATAGCTTCCGCACCTTCGTCACCAATTCCATCGGTGCCCAAGAGAACGCTACGAATATGCTCGTTGTTCCGCAGCGACTCGGTCACGCGGCGACAGCCCGCTGGACCAAGATTCTGTTTGCAAAGGTCAAGTCGGCCATCGGGCATAACCGTACCTCGCGGAAAGGCCATCGGCTCACTAACGGGTGAATTAAGCGTCAGGTGTTCTATCAGCGGCGTGACCTCCTCAATGGAGCATGCGACAAACGGAATTTCTCCCCGAAGCGGACACTGAATATGGAACTCTACTTCAGGCATTGCATTCACCACGGATAGGGTCGATAATCCTTGAGGAAGTACCCAAATAACGGCTCATCGCTTGAGTTATAACCACAGGCAATTGGATCATAAATTCGCGAGGCCCCATCGATCGCGTCAAGAGGTGGATAGAATCCTTGATCTTCGCGAACGCGCTGAGCGATGGGAGCTGGTTTCTCGTCAGTGATCCAGCCTGTGTCGACGCTGTTCATATAGATCCCAGATAGTGCGAAGTCTTGGGCCGAGGTTCGTGTCAACATATTCAAGGCAGCTTTGGCCATGTTAGTGTGAGGATGGTAGGGAGTCTTGTTTTCTCGCGAGAACTGTCCTTCCATGGCCGATACGTTGACGACAAATTTCCTTTCATGTTCGGAGCGGCACAGCAGCGGCTTGAGACGACTGGTCAATACAAACGGGGCCGCAGCATTGACTAGATAGACCTCGAGCATTTCCACAGTCGTTACATCTTCTAACTTCAAGATCCAGCTTTGAATCGGACGCTGGTCTACTTGCTGACCATCGGAGTCCAACCAGCCGGCTGGGAAATACTGCTCCACGTTGATGAGGTGTTCTCGATAGTTAGGTCGACTCTCAAGCAGAATGGGATGACGGGATTGAGTGCTGATGAGTGATCTTGCATCAGCATGGCAGGGAGCATCGAGCAGGTGACGGTAGTAGGCGAGAGGACGCTTGACCGTTTGAGCCGCATTGTGGATAACGATGTCAAGGCTTGATAGAGAACTCGATAATTCGTTAGCAAATTCTTCCACGGACGGAATATCCCTGAGGTCGAGAGCGTGAATACTCAAGCGATCACGCCAGACCTCGATGTCAGGCTCAGATTGAAACCGACAAGCTGCATCAGCAGGAAAGCGGGTGGTCATGGTGACGGAAGCACCATCGCGCAGCAGTTTGAGTACAGTTTGATAGCCGATTTTTATCCGTCCACCCGTGACCAGTGCATTGCGACCAGTCAGATCGCAACGCTGTTGCCGCTTTTGCCAATTCCAATCGGCACACTGAGGACAAAGCTGATGATAGAAATGGTGTAGTTGCTGATAGGGTTCTTTGCAAATGTAGCAGTTGCGTGGTCGCAGCAACGTCAGCGGCGTTGGGGCATCGGCAATGCGAAGTTCTTTGTCGCGTCGTTGTTGTTGCACGATTGACGATGACTCAATTGCCAGCCGATCGGCAGCCGCGATACTCTGTTGAACGATCTTGCGTTTTTGCCGTTTAGCCGCTCGATGGACTTTTGTTACTAAGCTCTTAAAGCGATGGTGATTGTCCATCATCGCCGGGTTTTCCGAAACTTGCTGAAGAACGTTCAAGCAGGCTTCCAAAGCTTCGTCCGAAAACGGCAGCTTCGAAGGAGCAGGGAGGTTTCGAACCTCCGCCTTCGGTTTATGGGACTGATGTGCTTCCACTACACCACTGCTCCAATCAACGATTCGAACTCAACGTAATGTATCTCAACGTAATATCTCAACAAACTGGCGATATTCGCACTGCAAGGGATTCGAACCCATATTCCATTCCTGAAAAGAATGTGTCTTTCCAATTAGACCAGCAGTGCAACTGAAAGGCCGGCACCGAGGAAGGTTCGAACTTCCAATTCTTGATTTGCAACCAAGCGTCTTTCCAATTAAACGACCGATGCCGACACGTGATTTTACAGAAAAATCGGCTCAGCGTTTGACTGCGACTGCCAATCGCAGTTGACTGGCGAGTTGGATTCAGTGCAGTGAGCGATTTTGGGGAAATCGCTCTAAGGAAAGCAAAAGGTGTGGGGACACAGCAACTGAAAATTGCGGCTTTAGTTCACGACAGCGGGTATGATCATGGATCGATTCCGTGAACCCC
>CAYWNG010000578.1:0-4443 GCA_964458685.1 uncultured Pirellulaceae bacterium | reverse complement strand
TCCGTCGACTCGGCAATATGACTTAGACGAAAAACTGAACGCTTACCTTTCGATCCCAAGCTTGCAGTGGTACGTCATCCTGGAGCAGCATCAGCCCAGCGCCATCGTCATGCGACGTACTGAAAAGGGATTTCTGCGTGAGGTTTACGAGGGCTTGCAAGCAATCATTGACCTACCCGAGCTTGGTTGCTCATTGCCGTTGGTCGAAGTGTATCGCAATGTTGAGTTCACACCTACAATGGTTCGAGAAGAAGAACTTTCCTACGAGTACGGCAGTTAAGTCAACGTTTTCGCAGATCGTAACTGAACGAATGGAGATGCATGATGAGCTCGGCGGAACGCCCAACATTTGTTTGCGTAGAAGAGTATCTCGCTACGGAAGAACTCGCCGAGACCAAACACGAGTATGTCAATGGTTGGGTTCGGGCCATGACCGGAGCTACCGTTCGACACAATCAGGTCACAGTCAACACACTAGTTCACATCGCAACTGCACTGAAAGGCCCTTCATGTCGCCCCTACAGTTCTGACATGAAACTCCGCGTTCGCAATCAAGAGAATACGCGATTCTATTACCCTGATCTTCAAGTCATATGCGAAAGAAACGCACCCTCGGATCAATTCCAGGACACTCCAACGCTAATTGTCGAAGTGCTTTCTCCGTCGACTCGGCAATATGACTTAGACGAAAAACTGAACGCTTACCTTTCGATCACAAGCTTACAGTGGTACATCATCCTGGAGCAGCATCAGCCCAGCGCTATTGTCATGCGACGGACTGAAAGAGGATTTCTGCGGGAGGTATACGAGGGCTTGCAGGCAATCATTGACCTTCCAGAGCTTGGTTGCTCACTGCCATTGAGCGAAGTGTATCGCAATGTTGAATTCACACCTACCTGTGTCCAGGAAGAGGTGCTGCAATATCAAAGCGAGTAAGGAATTACTCACGCACGTAGAGTACAACTAGGCTTCAAGAACAACGTCGCTGGTAGGACGAGCCACACAAGTCAGGCATTCGTTTTCGGCCAAGCTGGCGGAAATGGTTCTGTCGTACTTGATTGCCCCTTGCAGTAGTTTCACTTTGCAAGACCCACACACTCCGCTTAGGCAACCACTTGGAATTGGCACATCATTAGCTTGAGCCAACTCCCAAAGGCTTTGGTCCGAACTGGTCGTAGCTGATGCAACACCACTGCGAGCGAATTGAACATTGAAACTTTGTTCGCACGTCGATCCATCTGTTGGAATCTGCGCGGTGGCACTTCCAAAAGACTCCCAGTGAATCTGGTCAGACGGAACGCCACTGGCGGCAAGCTGTTCGCGAAGGGCAGCCATCCAATCTTCTGGGCCGCACATGTAGTAGTGAGCTTGCGGGTTGTTGCTCTCCGCGGCAATATCCAGCGCGGAGAACTTGCCTTTGCGAAATGTACCGGCGTGCTCCTGAGCTAACTGTTTCAAGTCAGCGTCGGATGTTCGGCTAAGGTAGCTGATCACTTTGCAGGTATCGACCAACTTGCAATAGCCGTGAACCTCGGCACCTAAGGGCCAGTGGTACTGGTCCTTGGCCTGATAATAGAGCGTTACTGGGCGGCGCGGTGTGAAGTGCGACGAGTACTGCAACATGCTGGCCATTGGAGTGATGCCAACTCCTGCCGCCAGAAGCACGATCGGCGCTTGAATCTCCGGCGCGAGATAGAAGTGACCACTCGGGCCACCCACCAACAGACAGTCTCCGTCTTGAATGTTCTCATGCATCCAACTACTCAACCCGCCTGTCTTGCGATCCGCTCGAAGTGGTTGATCCGTAGCTTGCTTCTTGACTGTAATCCGCCAAAGCTTGGTGTTCGGAGCCACGGAAAGCGAATAGCAGCGAGTCGCTTGATACTTGCCCGCGAGCGCAGGGCGGATCATCAAGAACTGGCCTGGATGAAACAGCGGCAAAGACTGTTGATTGGGGTCAGCCAAATAAAAGCTCTTAGCGTCGTTCGATTCCTCGACAACTCGCAATACTTCCATCGCTCGCCACTGCCTTGAAGCATCGGATGAGGCTGAGAGCTGCGAATTCAACCGCGCAACTTGGGTAGCGCTCCGCAGGCGATCGAGCTGCGCTTTTCGAATCGTCTTGTGCCGCCGAAGCATGCGTCGTAGCGACAGGCCAGACACGAAAAACTGACCTAGCGATAGGCTGATTAGGCCAAAAGCAATGAAATAGACTGCCAAGTTTTGCAACATGATGATGCGAGCAAATCCGATAATTCGCCATGCGCGACCTTGGCGCTTGGGCAATTTGTTCCAATGAGGGTCCGAGACGTTGACAAGGCCGCGACCTCTGAGTAACCTCACCCCTTAGTAGTAGGGCGTGCGCCCACTGTCGTTGCCCTGAACACTATCGTCCAAAGCTTTAAGCGCCAGCGAGTGGATTGCCCGCTCGCTAACGCATGAGGCTCTTTGATAGTTTTTGGCAGCGTCATAATCCTCCCAAGCCTCATGGTCCATTGTCATGTGCGAGCTGCCTGTAGAGGTTTCGGACGAAGTTCGTCTGGAACTATGTCAAAAACGTATCGCTTATCGATTCCGCGACATCAATTTGTTGCGATCCGCGTTAACCCACGCGTCCGGTGCCGCCAATCGCTTGGCATCCAACGAACGGTTGGAATTTCTTGGTGACGCGATCCTCGGCTTTTGCATCTGCGAATGGCTGTTCCAAACCCATGCCGAATACCTGGAAGGCGAATTGACACAGATCAAGTCGGCTGTTGTTAGCCGGCGAGTCTGCGCAAGGGTCAGCCACGAACTACGGCTCGAAGAGTGCTTGATTCTCGGTCGCGGCTTGACTCAAGGTACTGGCGTTCCAAAGAGTCTGCTTTCCGACGTGTATGAAGCACTGATTGCGGCCATCTACTTGGATGGTGGACTCGAACGAGCCAAAGACTTTATCCAGCGCACGATAGCCGATGAACTTCGTTCGGCCGTGGATGGGCATTCGATCGGCAACTACAAATCGGCTCTTCAGCAGATTTCACAACGCGATCATGGCTCGGCGCCTATCTATCGATTGTTGGCCGAATCAGGGCCCGACCATAGCAAACTATTCCAGATTGCCGCAGAGATCAAAAAGCGAAGGTTTGCACCTGCGTGGGGACGCACCAAGAAAGACGCCGAACAACGAGCTGCTGGAAATGCCATCGCGGAACTTGAAGATCGAAAACCGCCTTATACCGAGCCGTTCACTTCGTAGCTTGCGACTGAGCGTACGGATGCATCTCTTGCGTCGCTGGATCAATCCTCTTCAACTCGCTTCGCTCGGGTAGGTCCTGCGGTTGCTTAAGATTCCAAGCTAAACCAAGTCTCTGAAGCGCGCAGATGAACCACCAACCGGGATCATTCTGACCTCGCTCGAGTCCAAACTTGGCCGACTCGGGAAAGGCATGATGGTTGTTATGCCAAGCTTCACCCATGCTTAACAAACCAAATCCAGGGACGTTGTAGCCTTGTACCGCATGCCCTTCCAAATACCAAGTTCTTGGGCCAACGTTGTGAGCCAAGTAGCCGACAAACCAGTGTCCGGTTAACGACATGGCCACGCGAACTGCGCCGCCCCAAACCACTAGCGGCCATCCTCCGATGAAATACAGCGCCAACGCAAATGGAATCTGTAGCAACAACCAGGTGCGATCCAAGAATCGATAGTAGACAGACTGGCTGATGCGACTGTCACCGACAAACTCCGGCGGCGAGTCGAGTCGTATTTCACAGTTCAAATTCCACCACCAGTCTTTCAGAATGCCGCTTTGGTGAATGAAGAAAGCATGGCATTTGGGATGACGCTGAGACCAATCGCGAATGTCGTGCATGTAGAGCATTTTTGTGGGGCCTCCCATGCCAACCAGCGTTCCAATCGTCACAAGCAGATACTCGAGCCAACGAGGACATTCAAAACTGCGATGAATGATCAGTCGGTGAAATCCTATCGAATGACCGCAACACAACGTGAACATTGTCAGGAAGCAAGCGACCAGAGATGTTTGCCACGACCAAGTCGAAGGACCAGCAACGAGCGCTACCGCAATCGTCGACAAGTACCACAGCGACTTGACTGGTTCCCAAACGACTTTTCCATCGACTGGGTTAGTGTTTGCGCACCGGGGGCGCATATGAGGACCGTGGGACATCATGGGCTCCATCAGAATATGGGCCGTCGAAAAGAAGAAAACTCAGGTGGTGGAAACCTTGTGAGCTACCGCGAAGGTAGGCAGATTGAATCTCTCCACTTTTTGTGAACCGCAGAGTAGCGTAGGTTCATAACAGAAGATTTTTTGACACTTCTCGCTGATTGCAGAACAGTCGTACAACCGGACCCTCCCGCGCGCTGAGGATTCTCAAGCAGAGTAAACCGTTTCGCGGGAGGGTCGGAAATCGAGTAATGCGAGATTTCCGGGGAGG
>CAYWNG010000577.1:0-4448 GCA_964458685.1 uncultured Pirellulaceae bacterium | reverse complement strand
CTCAACCACACCCTACTGATTTGCGACTTCAGACGTTCGATTTCTGGCCGACAATTTTTAGCCGGATCGTCTACTAGGTCTCGAGGTGTTTTGGCAAAAGCATTCGCTTGTGCTCTACCGTGGTTCGCTGAGACGCTTTCGAACTAGGTCTGGAAGATACTTCATAGGAACCGATCCGTGACCTAGGACGGCTTCGTGAAAGCGTCCGAGTTCAAACTTGTCACCCAACTCGCGCTGAATCTGTTGACGTAAGCGATAGTGAGCCATGCGTCCCGCAAAGTAGGTGCTCAGTTGCACCGAACTCTGCTTTGCACGAACAATCTTGAGGCGGGCTTCACTTTCGGACTGGTAGGCTTCCAAAACAAGGAAAGAAAGCGCTTCCGAATCGCTCATCGACGTACAGTGCATCTTATGGTCGAGGATCGCATTTGCGACAGCTCGCAGGTAAAACTTCAGTTGGTTCAATCGGAGGGCTAGATCTCCATCGCCAAATCCTTGGTCCAACATCATCTGTTCGGTGTAGACCGCCCAACCTTCGATGAAGACGCCTGATTGAAGAACGCGGCGGATCAGCGAAGGGCATCGATTGGAGTATTCAAGCTGAACGTAGTGCCCCGGATAGGCCTCGTGAATGGTGAGGACCTTGAGCATGTGCCGATTGTACTCTTCTAGAAAGCTCTTCACTTTCGCGGCTCCCCAAATCGTCAACGGTGGACTTACGGCATAATAGCTCGCTCCGTTTGGATCAAGTGGCAAAGCCGAGTCCAGATAGGCCAGTGAATTGCCCCGGCGGAACTCGGGCATCTCGATGATCTGACAGCGATCGGGATCAGGTAGCGTGAGAATGTCGTGCTCGTGAATGAATTGCTTGATGGCCTGTACGGTATCGCGAGCGTCCAAGACTAGCGTCTCGGCTTTACCATGTTCTTGAGCGACCGCCCCCGTTACTTCAGCGATGGTTTGCCTACGTCCGGCTGCGTCATCTGGTGGCAATGTCTTCTTCGGAAAGTAACGACTCCAAAGTTGTCGAGCGACCACGTACATCTCGTCTTGGACTCGATCGAACTCAGTTTCTGCATCGGCCAACAGTGAATCCGCGGAAACGCCTAAGTCGAGTTCCAGTTCTAGCTTCTTGCTAAACAGCTCTTTGCCCAAACGCCATTGACCTGTCGCACGACTGGAAACCTCACCTTCGAGAAACGTTTGGTAGTCTCTCAACGCTTCCACAGCCGTCGCCGCCACCTTCTTTAGATCATCCGCTTGAGGCGTTTGTCCAACGATCGCAAAGATCTCCTTCTCGTAGAATGCGATGGCTCCCTTATTCTGCAGTATGGCAGTGTCCAAAATGGATCGCGGCGGATTTTCAATGGCTAACTTGGCTTCAGCGACAACGCGGGGAATCTCCTTGATCCGTGAAATTGCATTTCTCAAATTCACTTCCATGGGAAGCGTTGATTGAGTCAGAAGAGAGTAGACCGAGTCGCTGATGTACCGACCAAAAACGCGAGGGTCCTCCGCAAACGGTCGCGTGTTCTCCGCCAACCAAATATTGCGAATCAGCTCGTCGCGAAAGATCTGGTAATCGACCTGTTCGCTTGGCGAGAGTTCCTTAAAGGAGACGACGTTGGGCAGTTCTGCTAGAGTTTGTTTCCAATGCGCGAGCCACTTGGCTCGAGCATCTTTTGAAATGTCGTCGATCAAGTGGTCCAATCGATGATCGCCAAGCGCGGTAGCTTCGATTGGACGCATCGCAAAGGCTTGCTGCAGATATTCGGTGAAGTAGCTGCTTAGTTTTGAAGGCTGTTGTGCGATGAGCTTCGAGGACGAGGCTAGTGTCGCTAGGGCCAGCGAGCAGACAGTCAGCAGGTTGAAAGCTAGTGCAGCAAGAGAACGATAACAGCGAGATTTGGCTACAGAGTGAATCGATGAGTTGAGGATCATGAGATGTTTCGAAATTGAGCCGAGCTTTACGAGTCAAAAAAAAAATGCCTGAGACGAATCGAAATTCGCCTCAGGCAGCATACTAAGTTGAACTGGGCTCCGCAAATGGTTGACCAGTCACACTCCTCGCAAAGTCAAGAAATCGGCCTACTTCGAGCTCAGCTCGATCTTGATATCGCTGATTCCAGAATCGGGTACGACTTGTTTCAAATTCGAAGTCACTACACTGGCATACTTGGAAGGCAGACCGTGGCTGATGGTGATTTCTGTTCCCCCATTTTCCTTGCTACTGAGCTTTGTTTTGCTAACCTGAACCTTGTAGCTTCCAGGAACGGCCCCCTTCTTCTCCCCATTGTGCATTAAGCTAAACTTGCCAGCATCATCTGTGGTTGCAACGGCAGTGATTGTCCCAGCGTCATCCATAAAGGTCACCTGTGCACCGTCCACTGGATTGTTGTCCAGCAAAACCACGCCCGATGCATTGACCGTCTTCGGACCGGTCGAAGAATCGCATCCAACAAGAACTACAACACACAAAAGACAGACGTACTTTAGCACTTTGCTCTCCTTCAATCAGTAAAAAAGGGCGATCGAGTAATTCGACCGCCCTGGAAATTCTCTTTTCAAACTCAAAACGAACTAGTCTGGAACGGAACCAACTTCGCCTCCAGACTTGGTTCCCAAGGCTCCCCAAGGTCCATATGGGCTCAGCCCACCACCGTTTAAGCCAGGAGCTACGGCCGCCAAGTTTCCAGTATCGATCGTTTGAGCGATGAATCGCACGCTGCCATCAGCCATGGCAAATTGAGCTCCACCAGCGTGCTCGCTGCCTGGAGTCCAAATACCATTGGTGTGGTGATACGAAATACTGCCTTCCGCAAATAAGCAAGATGCCGAATTAGGCGGTAGGATTGTGCTGAACGCAGCGAAGTATGCGTTTCCACCAAATCCACGATAGCCGACTGCGTTGTCGCCAGTTGGAATCAACGCCACGTTGATGTAGTTTCTGCCTACCGCCGTAGCTCGGCAAACGATCGGTTGGAATGTAGCAACAGTTCCAACAGCCGCCGTGACCGAGCCAATGTTTCGAATATCCACAGGGCGCTGACGCTCGCCTAATGCCAACGTGTTGCTCGTACCGTCGGTGATTACCGCTAATCTTGGGAAGTCATATCGACCAAAAATTCCACGATTGCTGATTGGTTGCTTTTGAATCGCCAGAGGACCATTATTGCGTTCGCCTGGTGCTACTTGCGAAGATGCGTAGTTGTCACCAGTACAGAATGCATAGCTGCTGAGCGTATTGGTGCGCTGAGGTCGCGATGGATCCAATTCGCCATTGTCGCTAGGGCATTGCAAGAATGGAACGGGCAGAGCAACCAGCAATTGAGGGAGAACTGTTGGATTATCTGCCCAAGGAACAATCTGCGCTGCTTCGATCGCATCGTAACGTGGACCTTGCTCTGCGTAAGGCAGAAGGGCATGCCACCCAGAGTAAACACCGCGTTGACCGCCGATCACACCGGGAGCCACGACGGTAAACATGTTCCCCGATCCCATCATGTGCGATGGAAATCGCTTGTAGGTTGATTCGTAGTTATGTAACGCAAGACCTGCTTGCTTGAGATTGTTACCGCAACTCATTCGTCGCGCAGCTTCACGCGCAGCTTGAACAGCCGGAAGAAGCAAACCCACCAAAATCCCAATAATTGCAATAACCACCAATAGCTCGACGAGCGTAAAGCCGCTCCTCTTCCGCCAATGCGAAATCGTCATAAATCACCTCATCGTAAGAAAATGCCGTGAGAAACCTGACAAGTGAAAGAACTCAGAATTGAGATCTCAGTTGACATTATAAGCTCGCGAAAAGCTCCTGGTCAAGGTTCAATGCAAGTTTACTTCACCAAATGGTTGGTTTAAGGTGCCTTACCTGGTCTTCTGATGGTTCTTCCCGGTCCCCTCGATGATCTGAATGGTTCCTTGAAAGCCAGACTGTATTGGAAATCTTTCAACCCTTCCATTGGGCCAGGAAATACCAATGGAAGGGATCGCTCCCTCAGTCAAACAGAAGTGCTGGCGACTTCCGTAGTGACTCTGATAGCCTCGACCAGCAACGACTTGAGACGTCTGTAAAGGAACGCCTGCCGCGATTCCGTCTGCGCCCAACCTCAGCTTCGCACCGACGGCGGTTCGGTTCGAATCGACACCGATTAACTCGACACCAATCCCCGGGGCTTTGGTCATCGAATCGTTGCGGAGTATTGAAGGCCGCGAGTTCCAATTCAGCACCACAACATCAACATCTCCGTCGTTGTCGAAATCCTCAAACGCGGCTCCACGACTACTTTCGACAATTTGCATTCCGCTTCCAGCTTGAGCGGATACATCAACGAACTTTCCGCCTCGGTTCTCCAACAAGAAATCTCGCACTTTGACCGAAGTTCGATCGTCGATGTACTGGATGTTATCCATGAAATGGCCGCAGGCTACGTAGAGATCCAAATCGC
>CAYWNG010000576.1:433-4452 GCA_964458685.1 uncultured Pirellulaceae bacterium | reverse complement strand
ACGCTTTCAACACCTACGCAGGAAACATGATCATGGTTCCGACCACGAACTTTGTCTTGCACTGGATTACCGGTCGATCCGAATCGCACAAGTTCGATGAAACGCTCAAGTCCATCGACTTAGTAACCAAGGATGCCTATGAGCCGATTCTACCACTGAGCGTTGTCGTGCACATCGACTACGAACGAGCGGCAAGTGTCATCCAACGTTTTGGCGATGTCAAAAAGTTGATCACTCAAACTATCGACCCGATGCTGAGCGCTTTCTTCCGAGACGTTGCTCACAAAAAGACTATGCTTGAACTACTACACGAACGCGATGTAATTCAAGACGAAGCCCGTGTTGAACTTCGCACCAAGTTTCGGCAGTTCGATATCGAGTGTGTCGACGTGCTGATCGGTAAGCCATCCAATGTCGAAGGCGATGATAAGATTGAGACGCTCTTGGAGCAATTGCGTCAGCGCCAGTTGTCGACCGAACAGCTAGAGACCTACGAGCGTCGTAAGCACGCGGCTCAGAAGCTGCAAGAATTGAAGGCGGCAGAAGCGCAGGCTGAAATGCAAACTAAGCTGACCAATGCTGAGGTGCACGCTCGTATCGCTAACAGCGAAGGTGAAGCCGAACTTGCGCGTTCGCGCAAGCATGCCGAAAGGACCATCGTTGATGCGGATGCAGAATTGGCGCGATCGAAACGCGAAGCCGAGCAACGGATCTTGCTTGCCGAAGCCGATGGTCGCCAGCGCATGTTGATCGGTAAGGGCGAAAGCCAAAAGCTCTTGCAGATCGGCTTGTCGGAAGCTGTCGTCTTGATGCGCAAGATTCGCTCGCTGGGCGACCCACGCTTGTACACTTTGCAAGAGGTAGCAGCGAAATTGGCCAGCAGTCAACAGCCTTTGGTTCCTGAGCGATTGTTCGTCACTTCCAATTCAAGCGACGAAGCTAACGCGGGCGCTGGTACGCTGCAGACCTTGCTTCAACTTTTGGTTGCCGAGAAAAGCGGCTGGTCCATGCCCGAGATTTCTGATGACGATCCGCTTGGCAAGTTCGCAAATCAGATGAGCGAAACCGCGATGGCCAACATGTCCGACATTCCGAAATAGTGCCGTAGGGTGCGGTTGAGGCACGAAACCCACCTCTCACTCTTGCACTTTCTAAGGACCGGATCAAGCAATCGTGCTCGTGCTCAATGAAATGGTGCTCGTAATCGTGCTCGAAAGACCGATTCGAGCACGAGCACCGTCTTCGACTGAGCACGAGCACGAAAATCCGATGAACAAACGAACCTCTCAAATGTCCAAAACCTGAACCTTAAGAATCTGGTCTCGGGAGCCTCAACTTCGTCTGGTATTCAGTGTTTCTACTTCAACAACCGAATTTAAAAACGAATTCTCGATTCGCGATTCGGCTGTATTCAAAAATGAGTTCGGACTTTTGCTCTTGCCACGATTTCCAGAGATCGCGTGACTTACCAACTGGACAAACAATGATGCTCGACTCTCGCAATCCGAGTTGATTCGATCTTCCAATCAGGTGAATCTTGATCACAGCAACTTCCGTTGCATTGTCCTCTAGACCGCCGATCAGCCTGTCAGTGGCCTTGCGAGGTCGAATCTCAGTGACCGTTCCAACAAAAGCTATTCGAGACCATTTGGGAGCGTTGCTTTGATCAAACGACGCCTGAACTCTCGCTAGTTGCTCACGAATGGCTAATGACTGCTTGTCGAGTTTTGATGCACTAGCTGAAGAGCTAGGCAGTTGCCCGTCTTGCGAAAGGGCCAAACTAGGTGTTAGCAACAAGCAACAAAACGCGATCGATTGAATCATCATTCGGAACACGATGCGAACCCCACAAATTCGAAACTTGTGACTATACACCTTGCTAGTTTAACATCGTGCGATCTTGAGCGCAACGATTTGTTACAGCAAAGTTACAAAGAACGGTCTCGTGTTGGGCTGAGCCAAGCTGCCAAACGGTGGAAGATCGACTGTAACGCTTCCACCGTCTGGCGACGGTGGCTACGGTTCTGTGGCGTCGGCGAGGAGCGTGCCGGCGCGGGCTTGTAATGGCCTACTGAACTAGCTTTGCGTCGCGAGTGAGATCGGGAAATGCAAAATCGCCTACGGCTTCCAAGGACTTGGTTCGCGTATCACGAAGCTCTTCCATGAACTTGAGCCCTTCCGCTTGGCCGTAGGCGCGGAGAGCATATTGCTGAGCGATTAAGCCGGTGCCCTGAGGGTGCTTTTGGTAGATAAAGACGTTGAACTCAGTGATGCCCTTTTCCGTTTCCCATGTGATGAAATCCAACATCACTCGCTTGCCATCCTGACTCTCATGAATCTGATATCGCGCTAGAGGATTGCTGGCCTTAAGCGCTTTAACCATTTGGCCGGCGATTGACTTACTGTCGTGTTGGTGTGGGTAATGGTAGATGCCAATCAGCTGAGTCCAATTCTCCAAACTTTCACCGACTGGTACATACTCGTTGATCGCTCGACCATCATTTGGATCTGGGCTTTCAGCGACATAGGCAAGTCTCAACGACTGCCCCTGAAACTCAATGGTGTTAGCCAGATTTTTCTTCCCTGCGCTTGTAAGTTTTTCATCAGCTCTGCCAATACAAGGAACCGAAACAGCCATTACCAATACAGCTAAGAAAACGTTGCGCACAGAAAGACTCCTGAAGTTAGAACTGTTAGGCCACATCGGAAACTCTGTGTCAGAAAAGTGCGGACCTACCCCAAAGCGTGTGTTGTTGGATGAATCCCAAGCTGATTGAGTGAAGTCTTTGGCGACTGAATCGATTGATCCGATTGCGCGGCTGCCCACAACTGGACTTAAACTGCCGCATGCCGTAGCCCCCGCTGCCAAGCTGCCAAACGGTGGAAGATCGACTGTAACGCTTCCACCGTCTGGCGACGGTGGCTACGGTTCTGCCTCCACCGTCTGGCGACTGCCAAGCGGTGGAAGAGGAGCGTCACGGCGCGGAGTTTGCTACGGCCTAAGAAAATACTCCATCGGATTTGCTTTGTATTGCAAATCGCAGTACAATTGATATAGGCCATTTCAAAGAGAAGCTCAAATGCAAAAGACCAATTCCCTCATGGTTCGACTTGATGAGCAATCCAAGGCATTGCTTCAGGCGGCCGCTGAGTTACGGCAGATAAGCGTAAGCGACTACGTCCGCTCCATCATGGTTCAACAGGCCACACGAGAATTGGCTGCGGCAAAATCGCAAACAATTGCGATGACTCAGGACGAGCAGCTTGAGTTTTGGAAAGCCCTTGCCAAGCCTCCAAAGCTAACCAAGGCGCAGAAGGAACTCGGCAAGATAATGCGAGGAGAAGCGTGAGTGGAGCACCGTATCCAGATAAGTTGCGAATTGAGCTGCTTACCAAATCGCACAATCGCCCGCGATTTGATTCTGGAAACACTAGCGTAAACGATTGGCTAAAGAAGTCTGCTCTGCAAAGTCAGTCGAAGCATCTAACGAGTACTAAAGTACTTACTGACACCACCTCTCGCATTTTTGGCTTCTACACATTGGCGACGGCACAAGTTGATTTTTCAGACCTTCCATCGACCATCGCAAAATCTCTACCGCGGCGCCAACTGCCGGTTGCTGTCATCGCTTGGCTAGGTGTGGACATCGCCTATCAGTCACGTGGCATTGGAAAGCGACTGTTGGCCAATGCTCTGAAGGACTGCTTCGAGGCGAGCGAAGTCTTTGCGTTTATCGCCGTCATTCTGGACTGTATTGATTCCGACGCCAAAGCGTTCTACCAGCGGTTCGACTTCGCCGAACTACCGGGCTATCCCATGAGACTTTTTCTGACCTACCGACAATTGCAGCAGATGATGCAGGCTTGAACCGAAGTAGATGCCGTAGCCACCGCTGCCAAGCGGTTGAAGGTTGAAGGTTGAAGGTGGAAACGGCAGAAGATATTAGAGTATTCACTGTCTGGCGGCTGCCAACGGGTAGAGCGACTGAAGATGGAGACGGCCCGTAGACCAACGAACA
>CAYWNG010000576.1:0-423 GCA_964458685.1 uncultured Pirellulaceae bacterium | reverse complement strand
ATTGACTCATCCACCGTCTGGCGACTGCCAAGCGGTGGAAGATCGACTGTAACGCTTCCACCGTCTGGCGACGGTGGCTACGGCTAAAAATAGAAAAACTCCTGCCGAGCTTTTTTCCTTGTGGCTGCTCGACAGGAGTTTCTCGTAGCTGTATCGGTGGATACTTGTGTGTACCAAAAGTTATGGCTTAGCTATCGGCTAGCTCGGCTTCTTCCTCTTCGGATTCAGCCGCGTCGCCGGCATCGCGACCTTCAGGGCCAACGTAGCCGCCTGAGGCCATGATCAAGGCACGGATCTCTTCGGCAACAGCCTTGTTTTCCATCAGGAAGCCACGAGCCTTTTCTTTGCCTTGACCCAAATAGGTTTCGTTGTACTTAAACCAAGCACCGCTGCGGCTAACGATCTTGTGTTCGAGGCCAAGAT
>CAYWNG010000575.1:0-4459 GCA_964458685.1 uncultured Pirellulaceae bacterium | reverse complement strand
GCAGCCAGTTGCGGGCGGGACGCCCGCGCACCGGTACGCGGGCGTCCCGCCGGCGTACCGCCCGCAACTGGCACTCGCGCACCGGTAAACTCCTCTTCTTAGTCCAACACAATGCAGCACCTAGAACATCACGGCTGCCGCTTAGCCTATCGACTGCGAGGTTCAGGGCCACCGGTTGTCTTCATTCAGGGCTCGGGGGCTCACGGCGATGCATGGAATCCACAGATCGATTCGCTGCAAAGCCAGTTCACTTGTCTATCCTTCGACAATCGTGGCATGGGACAAAGTCAGCCTTTGCCTTCGAGTCTAGCCGTCGAGCAGATGGCCGACGACACTTTAGCTTTGATGGACCATGTTGGATGGAGCGATGCGCATGTCGTAGGACATTCACTCGGCGGCCTGATCGCGCAATGCTTAGCGCTACGTGCTCCAGAAAGAGTCCTTAGTCTCTCGCTTCTTTGCACTTTTTCCGATGGCAAAGACGCCACGCGAATGAGTGCTAGTATGTTTTGGACCGGCTTGCGAACTTTCATCGGTACGCGACGCATGCGACGTCGAGCGTTTTGTGAGTTCGTGCTGCCGCCATCGCTCTGGGGAGACAAAGATCACTGGGCCAAGCTGCTCGAGCCGCTCTTTGGACACGATTTGGCCGACCAGCCACCCGTCGTCATGAAGCAACTCAAAGCGATGAAAGCCTACGACGCAACTCCACGACTTGCCGAGCTCCACGACATCCCCACTCTCATTGTCGGAGCCAAGTTCGATCGCATCGCAACACCGCCGGTCATCGAGCGTCTCGTGAAAAGCTATCCGAACTGTCAATTCACAAATTTCGAACAGGCCGCACACGGCGTCACCATTCAATGCGCCGATGAAATCAATCAACTCCTCTCAAAACACTTCCACGCCGCCGATAACAAGTGCTTGACATGACCCCATATCGAACCAGAATATAGCCCAACACTGAGAGGGCTCTATCAATGCGAAATTTGGTTATTTGCTTTTGGATGATTGTACTAACTGCCCAAGCCTCGTCTGCTAGCAAGGCCGACTTTGTATTGGACGACGGAGACTTTGCCAACTGGTCCTTTGGGTACTATGACTACGTGTCGGGCTATCCCGTTGGGGCAATCACACGACTGTCGACAGGCGGGAATCAAGGTGCTTATTTATCTGGAGTCTCTCCGGTTGGTCAATTTGGCCCCATGCCGTACGCGATCTACAATGGCATTTCAACGACACAAGCGATTGAAGGAGAAGTACTTGATTTAACTTTTGACTTGAGGACTAACTTCAATCCGGGCACTATCAATGGGATTAGAGTCTACGCTGTGGTTGAGCAAAATGGCATGATCTACTATCAATACAACGGAGTCTTGCTAGGTTCCTCTAATTGGGGCAGGGGAGGCTTTAACGGGCAAGTGCAATCCAATGCATTCATTAGTTTGGATGGCACTCAGAATCCAGATTTCCGAGTTGGGAAACCTACACGGCTTGGGTTCGCAATAACTTCTAATGCCACTAACGTTGACATCGATAACCTACATATTTCACTAACTCTAACTGCCGTCCCCGAGCCTTCTTCCGGCATAATGATGGTGGGAAGTTGCCTCTTACTATCTGTATTTCGATCGCGCCGTTCGGTGAGATGTAGTGCGGCCAGTTAAATTAGCGACTCCAATACACTCTGACTACTTCTGCCGTTGACGCTCGAAGAAGAGCACTTCATTGTTGCCATCAAAACGCCAGGCACCATCAACCTTCTTGAACTTCATTGGTACCAAAACAGTCGCTCCTTTTACTTCACACTCTGCTGTAGCTGTTTCTGTGTCTTCAAGCACTTTGATGTTTACGAGGCTCAGATTTGTTCTTGGCACTTTGGGTGTTTCCGCGATCTTCTCAAGCAACTTGACAATCCGCTCTGCTCCAAGCTCTGCGGATAGCTCAATGTAGGCTAACCTACATATTCGTTGCGCCTTCTCGATAGCTTCCTTTTCAGGCAACGTCTTGTAATCAGGAGGCAAATCTGGGAGCTTGTAATCCTTCAAGCCAAGCCCTTTGATTTCAGTCTCTGCTACGTTTCGATTTACGTAGAGTACCGACATGGTGTAAAGGACCCAAGCATCTCGTGTCATCAACTCGCGACGTTGCTCTCATTTTGACTGAAGATACTTGTTAAAGCACTCTTCAATTGCAACTCTACCTTCATCCTCCTGAGCCACAATCAGGGTGGGAACTGTAGTGAGGCAACAGGTCAATACGAACGATAATTTTGTGTACATACAATTCGCTTTCTTGCAGCATACGATCAAGACGTCTGCGAACCCGCGAACCTCCGGGAAAGGTAGCCTGCGAATGAAGCCTGGGGAGGGAAGCCTGGGGACACAGCCCGTGATTATCTAGCTTAACAGAAATCAACTAGTTTTGAGGTCTTCGAAAATCGGTGTAACGATTTTGCTCCAAAACAGACTAATAGTCCTTAACGATTTCGAGAGACCTATCGGGGACACAGCATTCTCCCGGTTCGAGTTCTGCGAGGAGCTGGTTCTTCGTGCTCCTGCTCGCAATCGTGCTCGTAATGGACAACCATTTTCGATCACCATTACGAGCACCATTTCATGTCCCGTGCATGTACCCATGTGACCCCAGAGCTTTCAAACGAGATTTTTTGTTAGTAATGTCATCATTGGGAACGGCGTTTTGTTATCTTGATGAGGGTAGCTAAGTAAACTAGTCGCAGACGGTATTGTAGAGAGTATCAATTCATTGAGGGCAAACATGATTGTAAAACTACGCGCGTCGATTGTGTTGATTTTTCTCATGATCGGCACGAGTGCGGTTGCTCAGCCTGAAATCAGAGCTCAAGAACTCGACAATGAGCTTGTTAATCATCGACTGACTCTTGATGTAGATCGCAGCCTGAACTTCAACGTTCCCAAGACCTGGAAACGCGATAGAGAAGCCAAAACTCCCATTGGCAGTATTCCGACAATTCAGTTTCGCCCTGAAGATGGCAAGAGTTTCTCTGTGCAGTTTTCCATAATCTCATCAGAGACGAAGGACGCATCAAAACTGGTCGATCAACTTGCGAAGTCAATCCTCGACGAGTATTCATCGCAGTCGGTGGAGAAAGATCTTAAGCTTAAGCCGCTGAAAGGCGTGTTTGGCGTCGGCCAATATTTGTCTGCCACTGACCCAGCACCCAAACCTGGCGAGTACAAGTTTGTAACCAGTGGCATTATGCCAGCCGAGGAATTGATAGTGTTGTTTACCGTACTCACCAACGATGACCAGCAGGCAGTCGTAGACGCGGCACTTAAGTCTGTGGTAAAGGTGAATCTGTCGACCAAGCTTGAGCTTCAGAAAAATGCGTTTGCGGTGCCAAATCAATCCTGGGGAGTTGAATTCTTGGCTCCAGATCTCAACATCTATCAGTCGCAATCAGTTCGAGATCGATATCGCGTTCTGGCGGGAGCTGGCAGGATGAATGTTTCCATTCATGTCGAACCCCGTCCAGCGGAAAGTGATCAAACGCACAAATCTTGCTTCGAGTACTATTGGCCCAAAGCAAGCCGCAATCCCATGATTGATACTGTTTCGATAAAGATCACTGAAGCGGCTGGATATCATCGAGTTCAATATGCTACGAAGAAAGATCCTAGAGGCATCCCCAAACTAACCCATGAAAACTACTACTTAGCTCATGAGGATCGCTGGATTGACGTGCACGTCTCGTTCGTGGAGGGCTGCACTGTCGAAGACGAAGTTTGGCAAGCGATCGACAAATCTCTAGCAATAGCACCGCTGAAGTCTAAAACAGCAAACTGAGTCGAGGCGATTGTCTACAGGTCGAAGGTCACCACCAAACACCTTCTGCTCAACCGGAAAGAGGCATAATTCCCGCAATTTGTTTGCCGCCATTTTTCATCAATCAGCAATATTGCCACTCGATGGGAGAGGTGACCGTGGACGTGTTCTCGGTACTCCTCAAGCTCGATTGGGGTGGCTGCGGTTTGAGATCAAGTCCGACGTCCCTGAGCATGAGTACCAAGTCTGACATGAAGGTCCCAGGCGATTCCCGAAGCATATCGCTCAATGCACGAGCTTCGCCCAGAGAGTCTATTAGCGGGGAAACAAACTTGTACCAAGCAGTGCGTTCTGCTTAGTTTCAACGAAGAGCGACCAATTCACATTGTCCGATGGTACGACCTTTGCAATGCTCGGAAAACTCGATTAGCCAATCGAGCTGGAGGAGTGCCGAGAACACGCCTACGGTCACCTCTCCCATCGAGTCCTTACTGATCTCTATCATTCGAGATTGGCACTTGATGGTGGAATGGTTGGATTGGGCCTTTCACGATTTCTATGTAGAGGAGAACCAGAAGCAAGTTGAGAAGGCAATGGAGCTCTACTACCTGTTGCCCCGTCTTTCACTAGCTCACCTCGACGAAGATCTGAT
>CAYWNG010000574.1:0-4461 GCA_964458685.1 uncultured Pirellulaceae bacterium | reverse complement strand
GGCTTGAGTCGCTAAAGTTGGCAACCTCAAAACTGCTAGAAGAAAAGTAGTTACAGCTTTGGAAATGAACAACTTCACAGCATTCTTTAAGGCCATTGAGTCCAAAAGAAAACCGCAGGGGTGCCTGCGGTTTTGGTAGAGTGAGATTTTGCTGAACAAGATGCGGAGTAAAGGTTACTCAGGAATCTTGGCGTCGCTTTGCTTTTGAGCGGGTTCGGAGGTTTCCTTTTTGGAGATGCCGATCAAGGCGTCGAATTCGTCGTTGGCTTCGCTGTTCTTGGCGTACTCGAGGAATTCATTCTCCATCTTTGTCGAGTCCATACCGGCTAGCTCGCGGCTGATTCTAGCGTTGGCGGATGCCTTGGATCGCAATTCGCGAAGCTCTCGGAGCTCTTCATGTGTGCGATCGTTGGATAGGCCAGTCATCATGTCAGCAATTTGCTTCTCTTCGTTGGCGGAGAGAATGTCAGCGACTGCGTCGTGCTTTTCTTCCTTGAGCTTTTCAAGATCGCGCATCAAGCTTTGGATCTGAGTCTTGTGACCAGCGACATTGGAAACCAATCGCTTTAGGTCTTCATCGAGCTCTTCGGCTCGCTTGCGCTTTTCTTCAAGCGTGCTTGAAAAGTCCTTGAAGGCCGCTTGGCATTGTAGGTAGTCTGGATCGCGCTTCACGGCTTCAACATCGCCGTTGTATTTCTCAACGAGCTTCTTGGCTTTGGCGGCGGCACCAGACTTCAGCTTTTCTAGGTTCTCAATTTCAGTCGTGAGAGCCTTCAACGAAGCCTTCTTCATCTCTTCCTGAGCGATCATCGAAGCGACGGCATCTTTGTACTGATTCAACCGTTGCTTCTTCTCTTCGATCACGCTGTCATAGTTGGCCGAAATGACGCCGGGATTCATCCGAAGTGTTTCACTGGCCTTGTCGACGCGAAAGGTCATCAAGTACCAGGTCGCTCGAATGTACTTTCCAATAGCTTTGAACATTGTGTATTTCCTCTTGAGCTACTCTTTGACAAATTCTTCGTAGACCTTGCTCGGATTCTCGATCTCTCGCATGCGTTGTTCGGTGCGACGAGCCACTTCCAAGCTAATGTCCAACTCTTTTTGAAGCGAACTGAGATCCGCTTCCTGATCTTCACGCGTAACGGTACGGAATTGGTCGACGATCTTCTGAACGCGATCGACCGTCGCAACAACTTCGGCAACGATGGCTTCACGCTGTTGAATGACCTTCTGCCGAGCCTCGCCGACCACGGCTTCGGAACGCTCGAACAAGCGATAGGATTCTCGCAATTGCTCGACGGCAGCGCCAAGCACTTGGCTAATTTGCTCACGAAAGCGGGCGCTGCGAACTTCGAAACCGGGGCGATTGGTCAGCTTTTCGAACTCGTCTCTCAAACTTCGAAGCAAGCTAAGACTGTCCTTGGTGCGGTGGTCGCGGTCGGTGCGAAGCTGCTTGGCAAGCTGGTCCAGTTGCTCGTCTTCCGCCAGTCGAGCCGCTTGTTGCTGAGCGGTCAGAGCTTGCTGCGTCAAATCTTCGACGTTGAGAAAGGTTCGCGTCAGCATCCAAGCTGCACTGCCGACGACACCAACGATGGCCATCGATGTCAAATAGAGATTTCCACCAGAGAACCACGAAGCGACACCACAAGCCAGCCCGCCAATCATCGGTATCAATACCGTGGGGCGGAATAGGACGGAACGCAATAAAAAACGACGCGTTGAATTCACTTGCAGATTGGGTCTGGCTTGAAGACGAATTAGGGCAACAGGAGTTGTGAACGGCTAAGTGTGGAATTGTACAGTATCTTACCGCCCCTGGCATGTGGCGTTTGTTGCACGAACTACAGTTTTTCGTTTCCTGGAAACGCCGAAATGCTACGGGAGAGAGCGAAAAGTTGTGGAAACACGCAAGATGTTGGCGTGGTGTGGTTCGCCATGATGCCACCAGCAGCGGGAGTTTGGGCGAAATCCATGGCCGAAACTCCCAACGATCGACCCTCGCCCAGTGTGCCACGCCAGTCCCTTGGCGTTCTTCACCACCTTGCTGCTGCTGAATCGACGGTCTCTCAAGAATCGAGAAGCATAGACCTCCCCAAGGTGAGAAAAACAAGTTTTGAGGTTCAGCGCGTCAGAGCCACTGCAATCGCGTGCGTTGAAAGTGATGCACGAAAATGTCAAAATGGCTCCTTTAAATTCAATGAAGCGTTTGAAGGGAGCATTTTGAGATGACAACTGAAAATCGTCCGACAGTAGAAGTCACACTGCGTATTCCCGGTGATTGGAGTGGCCCCAAGGATATCATCGATCGACTACCCGATGGTTATCGGATCGTCGGCAGTCAGCTAGTTCTCCCTGATCAAACAGAGATCGACGTATTTCCGATACCCTCGGACACCCAGTTTCCCTGTGTCTTTCGCACGAGCCTGCGCCAACCAGCCAATCCAGAAGAGTTGGAAATCGTCGATCGCTACACGATCAACGTCGGACTGGCGGGGCCTGGTGGTAGTCTTGAGTCCGCACACAAGATGATGGAAGCTGGCGCCGCGATCATTCATGCAGGCGGAGCAGGCGTGTTCATCGACAACAGTTGCCTTGCACACGGCGGAGAGGATTGGTTACAGATGACCGAAGAGGCGAGTAGCGATGCAATCAGTTTCGGTTTCGCTGGGATCATTCGTGGAAAACGAGAGGTGTGGACTATGGGAATGCATGTCCCTGGTTTTCCGGATATCGTTATGAATCGAGCTGATGCCGATGCTGATGACCGCGCAATCATCGAGATGATCCGTTATCTCTGTGCGAGCGACCGAGAAGTTGGCGATGGACACATTATCGCGGATGAAGAAGGCCCCCGATACCGAATTCAGCATGAGTTTCCTGAACAAGCTGGTGTTGCCGGGCCGATGCGCAACCCCTTTGGTCGCTTACGCATGGTAAGTTTCAAAGACATCGCCGAACAAAACTAAACGACTTAGTCTCTAGCTTCGAGCTGCAACAACTTAGCATTGCCTTGCCAGGATCAGTAGAAACCCAAGCCCAGCTTGGATCGCCGAGAAAAATGACTGGCAAACTCGCACTCGCATTAGATAGAGTCTGGGATGAGAGGACTTTCTTCCTAAACGAAGCGGCAGGATAAGAGCAAACAACCAAACCACTCCGATCAACACACCAAAAATCCATTCGGAGCTCACAACGAATCCAAGTGGCAGGAGCAGGAACATGGTCGCGCCTCCAAACATGATTATCGCCTCGCTTGACTTTTCAAACATAGATAATCCCATGGAAGTCGCGATGCCCAATACGGGCCATGGAAGCATGACGACAAGCGAACCCCAGAGGGCTCGAAGCGAAAAAACGACTGAAGAAGTCTTGCTCGGCGTCACCACGGGAGGTAGAGCACTAACTGCGTATGGATTGTCTTCTTTTGCCAAGTCCACTCCCCTGCCCTTCTCTTTTTAGTCGCATTGTTCGCGTCGCCGCATATCCGTTACAAGTTTAGCAACAACGCCCTGAGACTCAGCAATGACTTTCCCTTTTTCATTCAATTATCGCATTGGGGAACAGAACATCACGCGACTGCTAGGATTTTGATCTTTAACAAAGATGTCATCTCCTTGAGTTCGAGTCGCAATGACTGTTCACGGACCTTTCCACTGACGCCGAAAGTTAATTGGACTGGCCCCAGTTGCCTTCTTGAAGGCACGCGAAAAAGCGCTGTGGTCAAAGTAGCCACAATGCTGCGCGATATCAGATATGGACCTGTCAGTTTGCAGCAAGAGATTTGAAGCTCTCCCAAGTCGACTCTTCGCAATGTATTGCGAGGGAGTCAGGCCAAAGATCAGCTTCATCGTTCTTGCAAAGCGGTGGTTGGGCATCTTGGCCAACTTCGCGAGCCAACCTGGTGATGCTTCCGATGGCAGGTCTCGATCGAATTGTTCGAGTGCTCGCGCGAATGTAGTCGGAACTGCCGAAGGCGCGACTGTCGTCCGAATATCTCTTGAAAAGCCAACGATCCCAATCGTTCGGCCATGGTCATCTTTAAGCGGTACCTTAGTGGTCAAGCACCAAACTGGTCGCCCGGGCATTTCCCACTGCATTTCCAAGTGATCCATAATCGGCATGCCAGATCGCAACACTAACTTGTCTTGCTCCGAAGGAAGTTTGCCAAACTCACCGCTACAAATGTCCGAAGGCTTTTTGCCAATAGCCTCCTGCTTGCTTGACAGTCCGTGCCTGGCAAGCAACGAGTGGTTCACGGCTACGTACCTTCCCTGACTGTCCTTGATGAAGAAAGCGATATCCGGGACTTGGTCGAATAGCTGTTCCAACGCAGCGATTGGAACAGTGCTTAACATGCGTGTGATATCCATTGTGCGCATTTTGACGGGACGCGGTTTCAGGTGTCCAAGTTAGAATAATCACTCCCCGGTATCATATGGGGCTGTCCATTTGCGAATT
>CAYWNG010000573.1:0-4471 GCA_964458685.1 uncultured Pirellulaceae bacterium | reverse complement strand
TGTGGAAGGCGGTGATGTAAGCAGGTGACTTCAACGATCCATCTTCGTTGAATCGTGGAGCTGTGAAGACTACGTCGTACACATTCCATTCGCCGGGGGCCTTCATTGCATTGACCATTGGTGGCGTCTGCTTGTATACCGCTCCGGCTTGACCATCAGCATAGGTTTCGTTGTCGTACGAATCGAGCACTTGGAGTTCGTAAGCATTCATGAAGAAGATACCGCTGTTGCCTCGGCCTTGTCCCGATCCTTTGACTTCGGTTGGCGCTGACCATTCGATGTGCAATTGGCAATCACCGAACTCGTCAATGCTGGTGACATCGCCTCTGCCTTCGATCATCACGCCATCCTCAACCTTCCACTTATCGGCACCCTTCCAACGCGAAAGATCTTTGCCGTCGAAAAGGATGATTGCGTCACTGGGGGGATCAGTGGGGTTGTTTCCCGGCTTGATTACCGGGGGCGTTTCCCATTTGATTCCGTTGAGATACTCCTGGGCAAACGTGCCACTGGAAGTGATTACTGAAAGGCCCAAAAGCCATGCAAAATGCCTAATTGAAAATCTCATAGTTGTCGTTGTAGGTGGGAGTAAGCGAGACTAGAAATTGGGCAACGAACTGCCCTGGACTCCCGCTCATTGTACTTAGAAGTTCGAGGATCGTCGCCTTTCGCTCCCGCGAAAGTAGCGCTTTCGAAAACGGATTCTTTGCCTCGCCGATCGCTGGATCTGTGCAAATTTCGCAAGGCTCACTTCGCGACCCACGTGAGCAAGTAGCGTTAATTCGTGGCGTATATGAAGAGCAGAGCCGTAGCGGGCTCAGTTACTGGCACGCTACTTTCGCGGGAGCGAAAGGCGACTATGGGCCTTCTGCTGACTGAGACATGACCTTGCTAATCAACTGGTAGTAGGCAATGACAATGGCCAAACTCGTGGTCCAGATAAGAGTCTGTCGAATTGAAAACTGAAGCTTGTTGACTGGAGCATTCGAGTTCCACAGATCATGCTCGATCCTGCCACTTCCGACAAGAATCGCAACGAACATCAATCCACTTGCGAGCCAAGTGATGGGATAACCCCACTTGAGCGTTCTTGAGAAAATGCAGATTAGGTTCATCCAGACTAAGACTCCTAAAAGCCACGCTTGCTGAAAGCGTGTCCACGCCAAGAGGAATTGTCGACGCCGGAGTGGCAGAATGACACAGATTGAAAGATAGACCACCATTGGAAAGCAATTGACAAAGACCTCCAGTAAATCTCGCCATGTGCCTCGGATAGATTCGATCACTAACAGGGATAACATGCCAAACAAAGTTAACCCACATTGCAAACCAAATGCTGCCCAAAAAATTCGCTGGCTTCGAAATGCTCCACTAACCAACGTCACAATTCCCCAGACTACTCCATTAGCGTAGGCTCCTATTACGGCAACAATGACAAGCGTCGAAGCGAGATCCAACGGAGCGGGATTGTCCAGAATGTTCGCCGGAACAGTACTCTTGCCATCGCAGCCCTCAGCCACTGGCACAAAGAAGCAAGCCAGTAGCAACCAGCCTGCCAAGTGCATCCAACCAACCGTAGGGGATCGCCATCTAGAGTTGGCTTGAGGCTTCTTCTCGGATTCAAGTGAGATCGATTGAAAATCCTTTGAACAATTGGTATTGGACTTCAGAACAAATCTCCGACTACATTAACTTGGATTCTAGCGAGTACGATACATCGCGTACTCAAGAACATCGACATACCCATCGTTGTCGGTGTCGGCTCCCTTGGGTGGCGCAATCATTTTGGATTGTTCCTCTTTTGAGAGCTTGCCATCGTTGTCCTTGTCATACTTTTGGATTTGCTTTGTGGACCATGCAATGTCGGCCTCGGTAGCACCATTACTTTTGCTCTCCCACACATTGCGATAGGCAACGAACTCATCGACGCTGATTATTTTGTCCTTGTTGGTGTCTACTTGCTCGGCGACGCGTTTGGCATCGTCTTCGGTAGACTTTCCTTCTGTTAAATACGATACGATCTTCAGCAGTCCGTCATGACTTTCTTCCAAGTTGACTTTGCCGTCTTGATCCTTGTCCAGCAACGCTAACTGCGTGGAAGCGTAGATGGGCTTAAGATGTTCAAGCAATCGATTCGCCAACTGCTGCTTATCAACATTAAGAACTGAAAGCGAACATAAGTCACAATTGTCTGACATTTTAGCGTCGAGCTTTACTTGACTTGATGTTCCAAACTCGGACGCCTTATCTACAGGCTGGATAGGTCCGAATCCGGAGGTCAAGAATGAAGCAATACTCACACGCCGACGTTCCCATGGATCCAACTTCTGTGTGGCATTGAGAGCTCGAGCCGCGCCAGGCAACAATGTCTTTATAAGCGACTCTGGTGGATCGGAGTATTTCGCAAGACTGGAAACTAACGCAAACTGTAGAGGTAACCAATACGTTCCAGTACCAAGGTTGGGTTGAAATCTCTGTGCCACTTCAAACGGAACTTCGACCTGTATTTCGCGTAAAGCACTTGATTTCACCATTTTCTCGTACCAAGACTTCGAGATTGCTTCCAGCTTTCGAACTTGATCTTCGCTGGGTTTAATTGGTGACCCTATGAGGATCGCGGTGGAGCAGACGATCGCGTAGCCGCTCTTGCTAAGTTCATCAGGATCGTTGGTGGATTTCTTCAGTGTATCAATGGCGTGATCAATCAGAGTTCGCCAACAGACTTCACTTTCCGGAATGATTCCTACCGCAAAAACTCTTGCTAGTCTGCCAGCGGAACCCTTGGGCATTCGACTTTCGAATCCGTGGTAATCGTGGAAAGGCAGTTCCAGCCAAAACAAACTTGAAAGATGTGGACACGCTTCCAACATGCTGATCCAGGTCCTTCGATCTTCATCGGTCGATTCCCTAGACAGGATTAGCCTTAGTAGGCAACTAACGGAGTCTTCAAAGTACGGTGAAGCGGCCCCCTGAGATAGTTGTGCCATAAACCATTCTTTCACTGGTTCTAATTCCTGAGCCGTTACGCCCTCGGGCATCGCATGCCGAAGAACGACTATTTTCCACTGGTCGTCTTGGGGCGATTGCAATTCACTGCAAATGTACTCGAGGTACTTATCAGCATCTGCTTTGCGGAGCACGTTGAAAGCGAAGGGATAAGGATTGGTCAACCCCTGTGAAACATAGTCCCGTGAAAGCGTGGAATAGACATCATGCCAGCGAAGTTGGGGAAGATCTTTCTTCAATTGAGCAACGATCCTCGAGCGAGTTTCATCCGATATCGAGGCGGCCAAAGCTTGGAGAGCATCATTGATGCCCTCTAGAGACTTTTCCAAAGCGATCAACTTCAACCATTCGGAAAGCGGCCGTCCCTTGTACATGGGTTCGCTAGCTACCGACGCATTCTCTGACGCCAAGGGATTGCTCGATGTCCCAGTGGCGTTTGCAATCGGACGAGTATCCGGACTCGCGACAGTTGTTTGACTCGGATCTCGAAATACTTCGATAGCCGGATGAGTCAACCATTCTGAATATCGCTTATTGAGCTCTTTTTCGAGTGCATCAACTGTCATTCCCGCAACATTGACAGTTCCGACTAGCGGCAGCTTGGCGGTCGAGTCTGCTTGGATCACAAATTTGTGCTTGATTTTTTCGTCCGCCAGCGAGCTGATCATCAGCGTGTCGCCGGGAATCAAGGCTGCCGTCGAAGCTGGTGGTATCACGGTTCGTGGAGAGTTGTCTGACAACTGCTGTAAAAGCTTAGAATCGTTGAGAAAAATGCTTGGACTCTCGCCTGATTTCTCGTCTTTGTAAACCTTGGCGATGGTCACACCGCCCTTAGTCACCAGCAACTGCTCTTGATCAAGCTGGACGCCGTCACTGCCTTCCTCCAACACAATCCGATATTTGCCCGCGTAGAGCTTTGTGGTGTTCGCTCCTGGTTCGATCTTCCAATGCTTGGCTGGCGCGGAATCCGAGGCGATTTCGATCGAGACTTTTGCGTCCGAGTCGATATGCAACCAACCCGACTGGCTATCAATCCAAATCGTTATCCCGCAATAGATCAATCCTGCCATCGCCGCACAAGCAGTTCCGATCCAGCCCCAATGTATCACGCTCGATCGCGATGACTTAGCATTGGATTCTGCTGCATGCAATGGACTTGAGCTGGACGGCCTAGCCGTAACTTGATTGTCAACATCGCCAACCGCCTTCGATGACGAAGCAGCGGTAGGTTGCAACACTTCGACTTTCTCTAAAGCCGTGCGAAGAAGACTGCTTAAGTCATGCGACTGACAAAAAGGTTCCAGTCGTTCAGCCACATGCGCAGCACTTGCAGGTCGCTGACTAGGATCGCGAGCGAGCATCTCAGCGACTAACTGCGTCAACTCTTGAGGCGCATCGGGCCTAAGCGTGCTTAACTTGGGAGGCTCTTCCGTCGCCAGCAATCGCAGCTTGGCTAGTGGTGACT
>CAYWNG010000572.1:0-4484 GCA_964458685.1 uncultured Pirellulaceae bacterium | reverse complement strand
CGAAGAAGCTGTCGGAAGCCTCGCGCGATCTCGCGTGCCGCGGCTTGCTGCTGGACATCGCGAGGACGTACTTTGCTCAAGTCGCCATCGGGAAATTGTTGTAGCGACTTCTGAAGACTCTCATCTGCTGACAGAAGTAGTCGCATCGGCAGCGTCAGCTTTCCATCATAACCATACAGAGCCCCCGCGGGCCAAGGATTCAACAGTTCGCCACCAGCTCGAATGTCAGCATCGTTCAGACTGGGAAGCTGAAGTACTGCCCAACCATCCGCCATCGAAGCCCGCATGGGCTCTTGGTGACAGCTCGCGCAAGCAGCTTCAAAACTGGCCGTGCGAAGGATCTTGGTTTGGTTTTCAGGGTCCAATTCATGACACGACTTACATTCAAAGGCGGTGCCTTTTTGAGCGTAGTACTTTTCCAAGTGCGAGCGATGATCAAAAGCGATATGGCGAGCTACGATCGTAGGAAAGTTGGAGAACTCGGGATGCCCTGAGCTAAAGCTCTTGAATTGATCCGCGTGGCAACTTTGGCAACGAGCGTCCGTGAGAGCCTTGAGATCTTGCTCACTGCCATGATGTTCGATGTGGCATTGAGCGCACTTAGTCTGTTGCAATTCGATGGGATGTGAGTTGGTCCTAAGGTTTTGTTTGTCTCGAAACGAAACCAACTTGGCGAATTGATCTTGAGTTAAATCATGCGGCATCGACTTGGAGGCGTCTGGCATGTGCGAGTTGTGACAGTTCATACACAACTGATCTTGAGTCGGCTGAGCGGCGTTACCGTGCGCGCTGGGATGGCACAAACTGCATCGATCTGAAATCAAAGTGTTTTCGAGAATTTGCGTATGGCTGCGTGACAATGAACCCGGCACAAAGAACCGCTCGCGTGTGGGCAGAGCCATACAAACCAGGAGCAAACCGCCAGCCAATATGGCTAGATTCAGTCCCAATACATTGCGAGAGTACCAATGCGACTTGATGGGGATGCACGCTTTAAAGCTGGCTTGATTCTCACCGCAACACTTCTTTTTGCCTGCGATATCACACTTTTCTTTGAGTGTGCATCCGCTGCAACTATCCTCGCCCTTGCAAACATCATGCGACGACTGACAACATTGGCCGTCAGCGGTAGGTCCAGGAATACACCGAACCCCAATGTCATTGAAGCCACATTGATAGGGACTCAAAGGATTGGGACGTGGACGAGTAACGTCGCGATCGCTCGGCGCGGTCATAGTAGAGCTCCCGAAAAACGAACCACTAAGACAACGTGAGCGCCGATCAGAATCAACATCGTCCAAGTCAGCGCGAAATGAGCTGCATAGAAGGTACGAAGTCGAGTTTGCAGGGCATAGTGGTAATCTAAGTCGTCTTTGGACTGAACCATCGCCGAAAGTCGCCGACGGTGCTTGAGTCCCTCGGCGGCTAAGTATCGATCCAAATCATCGAGCTCTCGCAACAACTTACGGCGTTTTCCGCCGGTGGGTAGCACTCGGTAGATCGCTCCCCGCGGCGACTGAAAGTAGGGTAACAGTCGACGCTGGTAGTATTCCGAAAGCGTCGCGCCTTCGCCTAACTTCGTCGAACTCATCGCCACATCATGAGCATCGCGAGCGACGGCGTACTGAAGCTCTGGAATGTGCTCCAGCGCGAAATCCTGCTTCAATGCGGCTAGCTTGGCGGGCGTCACACGAGTCATCACGCCCAGAACGATTCCACTAACGGCCACAAAGATGAAACAAGATGCTAAACACAACTCAAAGGGCCCATGAATCGGCCAGCGAACATGCATCAAAAAGACGACACTAGCGAAAACGCCAGCATACGTGTGCAACTGGAGCCACATCGAGACCTTCCCGAATCGCGGCGATACGATTCGCTTGCGGATAGTCAACAGATACAGGCTTAGTGTTGCAATAAGTAGAACGACACCTGTAAAGGTTGACTCATCGCCCAGCATTCGACTGGTCCATTGAACGCCCAGCCATGTCGCGATGGCGGCAAATGCAGTAAGTGTCAGAGAGCGGATACGTCTTCGACTGATCATGCGGCCGCCTTTCTGGAAATGTGTTGGCTAAGTTGGTTGACATCTGCCAGGCTGATACGAACTAACGCATCGTGTGGACAAGCGTTTTGACAGGAGGGCGATCCGGTAGCTGAAACGCACAGATCACATTTCGAGGCGTGTACGACCAGTTGGCCAGTCGCTTGATCCACCATCATGCGTCCACGTTGATCGGTGCGTGTTACCATTCGGATGTTCGAGTAGGGGCAGCTTTCGGCGCAGCTCTTACAACCGATGCAGGTGGAATGATTGATTTGAACTAAACCCGATTGATCGTCGCGAGCAATGGCTCCAGTCGGACATCCGATCATGCACACGGGATCTTCACAGTGCATGCATGCTTGAGCGAACATCCATTGTCCATATTGAGGACCTTGTCGCACGAAGACGGGTGTACCACCGTGAGTCGTCGCACAAGCTCGAACACAATCGTCGCATCGCGTACAACGATTCATATCGATCATCATCGCTTCGCGTCCGTTGATCAGCCGCTGATCCACCAGGAACTCAAGCAAGCCTGTTTCGACGTTGTGCGAATGATCGGTGAGCGGAGCGTCCAGAACTGGCTGGCCAAATTCGTAACGCGGCGATTCAAAAGGCGGCGGCAAATCTGCTGAGCGTACGAACGGTAGAATGTGATCGATCACCGTTTTCTTGGGAATGCGAAGAACATCGACATATCCGATGGCTCGCAGTGATTCTTGGTAGGGCAGGGGAGGCTCATGCGAATCGTGCTGACGATTATGAGCCAGTTCACGGAGGCCGAACGTTTGTCCTTTGCCCAGATAAGCCAGTGTGCGATGTCCCGCTCCTTGGCGTCGACTGAGTCGCGCGAAGCCGCTGCGAATGATCCACAGCGCGCCGGCATATTGTCCCTCTTCGGCAACCAGCGGCTCGCTGGCGATTCTCGCGCTGGGAGGGCTGTTGGATTGCTTGCGGTACTTAGCGTACCACTCCAGGTCACCGAACTGCTCGAGCTTGGTTGCCGCGACTACCGCGTCCATGTGCTCCTCAGGCAAGAATCGGAATAGGTCCGACTCGCGAAGGTGTGTCTTCAGAACTTCGCTGCGGTACCTTTCATCCAGTAGCTCGCGAAAGGCTGGATCTTGCTTGAGCAACTTGAGCCCTTGCCAGCGAATCTCAAGCACAAACGCTTCAGTCTCTGCCGCAGCCGTGAACTCTCGGGGAGTCCGTGTTACCGCGGCAATCTCTCCGAACAACTCGCCCGCACCAATTGCCGCGGTCTGGTGCGAAGACAAAACGCCTGGAATGTCTTGAAGGAAGACTCGTGATGTTGCCGCCGAGCCACGAATGTCCAGCTTAACGGGTTGCTCTTCGCCGCCCGATTGAATGTTTCTTGGTTGAGATCTCTTTCGCTCTCGCGTTCTTCGATCTTGATTCTTCTTTCCACCTGATGCACCCAGGCCGAACAGATTGAGCCAGCTTGATCTGCGCACGCGATGCGATCGTCGGCGTTGCAGTTCAGCTTCGGTCAGCAAGCGGCTAAGGAAGACTCGTACCGTTCCGCTAAGCACCAAATAGGCACTCGCACCGTACTGTCCCTCTTGGAAGACTAGGTCTCCAGGGTCGAGCTGCAGAATGCGGCAATCGTTGCGAAGAATTTCTAAAAGCGGCGTATCAGCCGAGAATCGCCCCGCATCCATGGAGGAGAACGGAGGCAGCTTGAGTAGCCATGCCGCCTTGCTGGTATCCATCTCTGGATCCAACGGATGGTCCCAACGATCGGGGCGATTGATAATGACGGCTTCTGTCGACATAGTCTGCTATGACTTGTGGATAGTTGTTTATTTGGGCGGCGGTGTTGCAGCTGGTGGTGTTGTCGCTGGTGGAGTGGCAGCAGGAGCAGTCGGTGGCGGAGCACCTGCTGGTGGTATCGTTGCCTGTGGTGGTGTTACTGCTGGTGTTGCGGCAGGAGCAGTCTCTGGAGCTTGAGCTGCGGGACTACTCTTGGTCGTGGCAAAACCGTTTTGTTCATGTGAGGCATGCTTGACCAAAGGCGATTCAGGCTCAAAAACGCGGCTAGAAAGATACTCCTCTAAACTCTCGTGGTCTTGGATTGCTGGTGAGGTTTTCTTGGGACCGACTTTGGAGCCAGCAAATTGAGTTCCACTGCGAATCGAGCCTCTTTGGAATGGTCCGATACCCAGGACCCAAGTCGCTTTCGAATCGCTGTTGGATTGAGCGACACCGCTTTGCCAAATCGGTTGACGCGTTTTTCGATCGTAGGCAAAGACAGCCACTTTGGCGGCCCCTAAACGATCTTCTTTGCGAGCCATGGAAAGCTCTGGTATCGGCGGTATGAGCGACGTTCCCGTGACGGCTGACGAGGCTGACGAAAGTGCGCTACTTGCTGGAATACCATAGGTAACATCGTGACCATCTATCCCTAACGCACCTA
>CAYWNG010000571.1:0-4497 GCA_964458685.1 uncultured Pirellulaceae bacterium | reverse complement strand
CGCCGCCATGCTTCGCCACCGCAGCTTGCTGATGATCTTTAGCGATCTGCTCACTGATGAAGGCCCCATGCTTAAGGCCCTCCGCAATCTTCGCCACTCGGGACATGACATCATTGTGTTCCATGTGTTAGATGAAGCGGAGGTGACTTTTCCGTTCCAAGGCAATTTACAGATGCGCGATCCTGAAACAGGTCAGACGGAACCTGTTTTGGCCGCTGAGGCGGGCGATGAGTATCGAAAGCAAATCGCAGCATTTCGCGGCAAGCTCAACAAAGAGCTTACGGAAAGCCGCATCGATTATGTGCCCTTGGACACTAGCCAGCTCTACGACAAAGCCTTGATGGAGTATCTGCTGCGGCGACGCAACCGTTTTTAATGCTCTCTCGCTAACCGGCTTGTTGCTTTAATCTCAACCCGCTGCGTTATGGCTTGTTGCTTTAATCCCAACCCGCTGTGTTAGCGAGGGACTGGTTTTTTTAAGGTTTAGGGGGGCCCTCGCGCACGCAGCGGATTATGAAGAACCGGTAACAACGCTGACGATCCTCGCTAACGCAGCGGGTTTTGAAAGTGATTGCGTTGCGAGCGGCATTAACGGGCACCGCCACTAGAATGCCAGCATAGTCATCACGGCTTCCAAAAGGTCCATGCGAGCCGCCTGCCTGCTACCTCAGCTTTGCAAGCCAAACATTCGGCGAAATCGGTCGGGCTTTCCCTTTCCGCATAATCTGCGTGATTTGAATTGTTGCTACACCAACTGGTCTGCCGAAAAGAGTTGAGTGGTAGAGTCGGTCTCAACGTTTAGCCGCAATTCCTCTCCGCTGCTCAGTTCAATGCTGATCACAGGAACGAATTGTAAGCAACTACTGAGAGTCGAACTCCACAACTTACAACACTACCCAAGCGGGGGCGAACAGTAGTGGTCTTTTCTCAACTCGTCGCAAGTTCGTGGGCAATGCTGCGCCTTCGCCAAGGTCTGCTGGCAACCACGTTCTTCATGATTATGGGCGACTTGGTGCTGGGAGGCGATCCTAGTTCCGAGGGCGTCAGTTCGCGCGAAGCTAAACAGCAGGCAATCCAGTCGGTGCCGTTCAAGCAGTTGAGCCAACAGACATCGCAGGCGCTACGCGACGTTTTGGACAATCCCAGCTTTTATCGTCGTATGCCTTCCCAGACAGTTCAATGTGATCCCGAGCTATTCACCTTTCTGGCTCGAAAGCCTGAAGTGATGGTCAACACGTGGGACTTGATGGGGATTACCAAAGTCACCGCAAAACGCACTGGACCTTACAGCTTTACGGCTAACGATGGCGTTGGTACGAAATGCAAGTGTGACTTGGTCTATGGCGACGACAACATTCACATCTATTATGGCGTCGGCGACTACGACGGTTCGATGACAGCTCGTGTAGTCAAGGGTCGAGCCGTTTGTATCCTGCGTTCGAATTCGCAAGCCTATCCGCAAGGACACAGCGGGCATGTCGTTCGTGGAACGATGGATGTCTTTCTCAAGCTTGATAACTTGGGTGCTGACTTGTTGACCCGAACCTTTGGTCCGCTTGTCGCCAAGACTGCCGATCATAACTTTGCCGAGACCGCTCAGTTCATTTCGCAACTTTCGCAAGTCTGTGCAACGAATCCATCGGCCGCGCTCGCTCTAGCGGGACAGTTGAATGACATTGACGAACCTGTCAGAAAAGAGTTTGTTGAAATAGCAACGAGAATTGGCGAAGCGAAGCTTCAGGCCAATCGAGCCCAGGCGTCGCCATTTCCCAGCAGCGATCCAACCGTTGTAGCCAAGACGATCGAAGAACTGAAGATTGCATCTACAACTGTTCCGCCAATGAACAGAATGAATAGCATTCCGCCGCTCAATAGTGATCCTCAGCGGCAACTCTTAACCAGTAGTCAGAGTCCTGAACTTCGGGCTAACGAAGCTCCGATTGTTCAAATGAACCTCTCCGACAGCAATTCTGCGCGTCGCAATGCTGCATTGATTCCAACTGAGAATTCGCCGGCAGGCATGAAGCTCAGCCAGGAGCCTCCCAGTGCTCAATCTCCCAGTAGTGAACCTCCCAGCGCAATCCGTCCGCGCAAGCCTAGCATTACCATGCGCCGCTAGCGGAAACATCTTCGAATCCCCTCTTAGAAGTCGTGGCACGCATCGTGAACTTACCCTTGCTGCGACTGGTGACGGCCGAGGAATGCTAGGAAGATTGGTAGGAAGATTCGGGGTAAGAAAATGCGACCTTGAATTTTCTCATTCTCAATTTTGCCTCGTTAGAAGAATCTGTGGGGCATTTCTGGCACTGGCAGGTCGCCAAGGTTGTGAAAAACCGCTATTTCATAAGCTCCTTGAGTCTTGAACCCGTAGGCCTTTCTGGTAACCAGTTTGAGTTTATTGTTTAGACCCTCTACCGCACCATTTGAGATAGCTGTACTGCAAGAGCTAAGAATCATTAATCCAAGCTATTCCGTCCCCCAATCTCAAAATACTTCAACATCAAAACCAGCGACTGCGGTTCTAGAAAATGCGGCACAGTGTTGGCCCTCTCTTTAAGCTACGCTGCTCCAGATTTCACTATAATGTTGCTTAACTCCTTGACGCGCGGTTACGTCCATGATCTGGTTCTGGACTATCATGATCGCCATCGCGGGCTTCTTCTGGTTCATCATCGGCTTGATTACGTACTACACGGGCGTTGAGTAATGATTTCAAGGTCAGACAGAATGCGTCCAAGTCGAATCCTACTTGGATCGGCAACGGTGCTTTTCGGAATCTCTTTTGGATACCTAGCCCAGGTCTATTGGAATGGTGGCGTTTCCTGCAAGAGCATGGGAAGTGCATCCGCCGTTACTCTGGCAATGAACCCAGGCCCTCTACAAACACAATTCAAAGCACTTCAAAACGTTCAATCACGATTCTGCGTGATTGAAATCAAGGGAGAATCGTCCTTTCCACATGCGAATCAAGCGACATTTATGATGGAAGGGATGAGCCAGCGCACCAAAAAGGATAGCGATGCAGTTTCGGTATCGCCTGCACATTACCTTTTAGTGGTTGATCGACTTTCCAACGAACTGTTTTTCTACAGTAAGATTCCGTTATGGCGAATGGATACAGGTGGTATTGATCACGGGATGGAGCGACTCTGGTTTTTATCTGCGGAAAAAGCGATGCGAGTCGACAGTTATGGAGCCTACCCCGCCGAGAAGCCGCAGGAGGAGATGTGGTCGCCAATTTCAAAAAGTTTGTTCATCGATCTATTGCAGTTCTCGCCGAGCGATGCGCTTCCTGATCAAATCAAGCAGATCTTCAAGCAAGCAGAGAAGCTCGACTTCGGCGAGTCGGGAGACTCGAGCGCGGGCACACGTTTGGTCCAGCGTGTGGTCCCGAGCGACGATAGCAAGGTCGTCATCAACAATACGATCTCTGGTCAGCTTTTGACTGCTGTCACGGTCAACCGCGTTTCAGAATCGAAGAACGAGTTCGAATGCAAAGCAATTGTCTATTTTGCAGATAAGCCAATGGAGACGTTTACCGGAGCTTTGACATTGCAAAGCCTAGCCGAATTGCCCGAGTCCGTTTCTCGATTAATTGATCTCTCGCGTCAACCGCCGCCAGTGGAGGATGTCTTGGAGGAAGAACTTGCGGAAGCGAATTCCGATACAAGTGAGGATGCCGCTAGCGATTCGAAGAAGTCAGACGGAGGATGGAAGATTCTGTTGTTGGTTTCCGGCAGTGTTGCCGTTCTCGTAGTGTTAATGTTTTCTGTGTTTTCAAAATCGAAAGGGGAAAACAATGAAAAGTAAAGGCTTAAGTGTCGTTCTCGTTGCCGTAGCTGTGATGGCTGTTTTTTGGGCTAAGTCTTCGAGCAAGACAATTGCTAAACCAACCCCAGCACCAGGATCACCGACTGCCTTGCAAGGAGACTGGGTGGTTTCAGAGCATGCGATTACAAGCATCACGGATGCCGAGTTTGCAGCGGCCAATTTATCCATCACCAGTTCCGCAAAAGCTACTATTGACGACGGCAATGGAGGCACTCAGACATTGACCTTCCAGAGTTCGGAACCAGATAAAAATGGCTTCTATCAACTATTGGTGAGTACCGTTGAAGATAGCGAAGCAATGGGTGGTGGCGGTTCGCGCAAAGCAATCGCAAAACTTGACGAGAACGACAACTTAGTGATTGTCGAAGCAACGTCAGCCGACGATGACTATCCACCTGATTTTAGTGCTGCGACAAAAGCCGTTTCAATCTCGTGGAAGCTAACGCGACAGTAACGCGTTTATTCCGTTTAGGCACCTCTAACATCATATCTGCGATGCCCCAAGCCCAATGCCCCAAGCCTAATGTTGGTCACGACAAACCCGAAAGTTATCGCAGGAAAAGATGTTGGGTTTCGTACCTCCTACGACAGCAAGTGATTCAGGTAGTTTTCGTAGTTGGCTATAAAAGGGAGCTGGGTTGGCAAGAAGCGGGGATGCCTCGAAAC
>CAYWNG010000570.1:0-4500 GCA_964458685.1 uncultured Pirellulaceae bacterium | reverse complement strand
CGTACCATTGCTCGTGAACATAAGGTGGCGGAACACTACGGCTTCGCAGGAGCGGCGCCCTCCCGTTTTCACGCGAACTCAAACGCAAAGATCTGTAGAGCTATGGGATTCGTTTGCTGATCCCTAACGGCGATCAGCGAGAGTGTCGAAAAAACGCTGCGCCAAAACCTACAGCGGGTTAGGTTGTCAGTCCCTCGCTGACGCAGCGGTTTCGGAAAAGATTCACGGAGCATCGAGCTGCCCTCATATTGGGTACAATGCTCTTTTTTCAACAAATACAATCGAATAGGCTACTGAGGAGCGCATAAAACCCGCGAGTAGTGAATCTAAGAGGACTCACCCGGTCCCTCGAAACGCATCGTGTCAAATCGAGTCAGGTTGGGCGACCAGCTAGCAATTACCAGATTTCGCGGCCTCCATGCGGCTGATCTTTGAACCATTGTGGACGAAAGGTAAAGCGTGTTTTTGATCAACTATCTTTTCTGGGCTTTGATGCGTCTGCTGCTTAGCTTTCGTTACAGCGTACGAGTCGAAGGACGCGAGCAACTTAAGAAACTCAGCGGACCAACACTGGTCTTACCCAACCACCCCGGCCTGATCGACCCGCCTTTGGTTTCTAGCCATGTGCGATTGCACAAGTCGCTTCGTCCCTTGGTCAACTCGGGTACCTTCCGAACGAAAGTTCTCTGGCCGCTGATGAAGATGGTCGATGCCTTCGAAGTCCCTGATTTGACTGAACATAGCCGCGACGCTTCAGCGCGTGCACTTCAGATGATCGATGCGGTAGTCGAACGAATTCATGCGGGCGATTGCATGCTGATCTATCCCTCGGGACGCTTGCAACGAGGCAATGTTGAAGTCATCGGAGCGGCTCGCAGCGTTTACGAAATCGCGCTACGATGCCCCGAAGCGAACCTTGTCCTGGTCAGAACGCGTGGTGTATGGGGAAGCATCTTTAGTACCGCTGAGATTGGCCAGACACCCAACTTAGTCGGAGTCGTTAAGCGTGCGCTGGGTTGGGTTTTCGCAAGTGCCTTCTTCTTCCTGCCACGTCGCAAGGTGACGATGCAGATTGAAGTCCTCGATCGTTCGAAAGTCCCCATGGCTTCGCGCGAGGAGTTCAATGCCTTCTTAGAAAGTTGGTACAACGCCGACGGTGGTCAGGAGCCGAAGTTCGTTCGCTTCAATCACTTCTTTGGCCCCACCGAAGGAGACTTTGGCAAGGGACGACGCGCCGAATCCTATGACCTCGCAAAGATCAAGCCCAAGACGATTCACTTGGTCAACGAACTGGTTCAAGCGCACATCGGTCGTCAACTTTCTGAGCAAGAGTTGAAGCCCGAAACCAAACTGGAACTGATCGGCTTGGACAGTCTGGATCGAATGGATCTGGCGCTAAAGATTGAAAACCAATTCTCGTTCCGCAGCGATGTCGTGACGGATACTCTAGGTGGCTTGTGGGCACTGGCGGATGGACAACTTGCCGCTGCTGATTCCAAAGCGGCTACGGCACCAGAATCATGGACAGCTTGGCAACAAGGCGCTCATCAAACTTACGAAGACCCCGCGTCGCGAATCCTGGCTGACACGATTGCTGAAGCGTTTGTTCGTCGAGCGTTGGCGAATCCGAATCAACCCACCAGTGTCGATGGCCTTTCGGGAGTTCTGACCTACCGACGATTGCTTGTCGGCGCATCGCTTATGGCGAAGAGAATTGCTGAGATTCCCGAGCCGCATGTGGCGCTTATGTTGCCTGCGTCCGTCGCAGCCGATGTGGTCTTCTTCGCATTACATTTAGCTGGGAAAGTCCCGGTGATGCTCAACTGGACTACGGGGCCAGCGAACTTGGCTCACGCAGTACAAGTCACTGGCGTAAAGAAGATCTTGACCTCGCGAAAGATGATCGACCGACTGGGGATCGAAGTCCCTGGCGCCGACTACGTGTTCCTGGAAGATCTCAAGGCTGGAATTGGCAAGCTGGAAGCGCTGGCCATGCTTACCAAAACCTACTTAGCACCCAAGCAGTTCCTGAAGAAATTGCCAGTTCAGCGAGAGACAGATCCAGCGGTGTTTCTGTTTACGTCGGGGTCGGAGAGTTTTCCAAAGACGGTTCCGCTCAGTCATCGCAATCTCATGGTCAATATTCGCGACGGCTTGAAGATTTTGGAAGCGGCTCCAGATGCGTCGCTGTTGGGCTTCTTGCCTCCGTTCCACAGCTTTGGTCTAACCGGTAATCTGTTGTTGCCTCAACTGTCTGGCATTCCCTGTGTGCGATATGCAGATCCGACTGACGCAAAAGGCTTGGCGCGAACGATAGCGACCTACAAACCCAGCTTGATCTTTACCACCCCAACATTCTTGGGCTACATCTTGTCGGTTTGCGATGGAGACCAACTGCACAGTCTAAAACGCGTGATCACCGGGGCGGAAAAATGCCCTCAGTACGTCTTCGATCAATGTGCTCTCAAAGCTCCTGACGCGATCATTCTGGAAGGCTATGGAATTACCGAATGTTCTCCAGTAGTTTCGGCAAACCGGATCGGCAATGCCAGGATGGGAACCGTGGGTGTCCCTGTTCCCAACGTTCAGATCTGCATCGTCGACGTTGACAGCGGAGCACCCGTCCAGCCAGGACAAACAGGCATGCTGTTGGTGTCGGGGCCGAGCATCTTTGATGGCTACTACAAGCATCAAGGCGATTCGCCATTCGTGCAGCTTGAAGGTAAGAATTGGTATCGCACTGGCGACTTAGTGTCTCAGGACAGCGAAGGCTTCTTGCATTTTCGCGGTCGGCTGAAGCGGTTCCTTAAGGCTGGCGGCGAGATGATTTCGTTGCCCGCGTTGGAAGAGCCGTTCTTGCAGCGATTCCCAGCCAATGAAGATGGCCCGAGAGTTGCCGTCGAGGGAGTGGAAACGGCCGATGGCAGGCACATCGTCCTATTTACAACGCAAGATCTTGGCCTACGTGAAGCCAGTCAAATACTCTTGGATGCAGGCATGCGCGGTGTGATGCGGCTAGACGAAGTCCGCAAAATCGATCGCATCCCCGTACTTGGGACTGGCAAGACCGATTACAAAGAGCTTCGGAAACTGATCAACCACTAGAGGTTAAGTTTACGAAGGGCCATAGCTGATATTTATTAGTCCGCATGCACGCCCAAGCCCCGCAACGACAATTAGAATCGATGCAAGTACACAACTTGGGCGCGGCGAATGGCTGAAATACTTAGGTTACTTCTTGCGATGGCGAATTCTTGATCGCATTCGCCGCTTCTTACGCCCAAGTTTTCGCCGTCCTTTACCGCTCTTCTTAACACCCACGAAAAAATCTCCAAAACGCAAAAGGGATTCGGTACCAAATTGAAGGCCTAATAGGCTACCAAACACCCGGATTGATAGCTAGGCTACTTTTACCTCAGCACCAGCTTTTGTCGAGCTCTAAACGCCATCAGAATCCATTTAGCGGCCGTTGTTGTCTTGATTTGTGCCGCTTGTACTGCTTTCGCCTTTGCTACCAATTGTAGATTCCGCCGCCCTTGCCACTTTTTTGAGCTGGCCAACCTTTTTGAGCTGGCCAACCTTTTTGAGCTGGCCAACTTTTGGTCTTGCAAGCCCAAAGCCTTTTCCAAGGCATTCTCAGTCCGTTATACTGATGCGTTCGCTTCGCGTTAGCCAAGGCCCAGAAAAAGTTGGATTCGCCTGATGCCTGATCTAAAAAGTACGGATGCTGTCGGAGACGCTCACTCGGTCCCGAAAAGGTCCATTTCCAGCCCAATCATGGGCTGGATCTCCCTGGCTGGCTTGGCACTGCTTTTGGCGGGAGTTCAAGCGTGGCAAAACAGCCGCACCGCAGAAACGGTTCCGCTAAATCGTTTTCGCGTGGACGTGAATAAGGCTAGTCAAGCTGAACTGATGGCGCTTCCTGACCTTGGCCCACTTACAGCCAAAAGCATCGTCGAATACCGCAATCAACATGGCCCGTTCCAGTCCGTCGATCAACTGCTGCGAGTTCCAGGAATAGGTAACGCGACGCTCAAGCAGATTCGCTCGATGGTTATTATCAACCCAACGGGCCAGGACGACGCGCTGGCAAAGAATTGAACGCGATCACAAAACGCGATCACAAAACGCGATCGCTAAACCCGATCGCTAAACCCGATAGACCTCGACTACTCAGACAGACCCAGAGCTACTTAATGACTCAAAAGAGTTCCAGTTCGGAAGCCGATTTCATGTTGGTCAGCCCCTTTGGACCAGCCGGCGATCAGCCCAAAGCCATTGAGAAGTTGGTTAGCAATCTTCGCCAGGGGAAGTCATATCAATGCCTAATGGGTGTCACAGGCTCGGGTAAGACATTTACCATGGCCAACGTGATTCAGCAGATGCGAGTCCCCACGCTGGTACTCAGTCACAACAAGACGCTGGCAGCACAGCTCTACAGCGAATTCCGCGACTTCTTTCCTCACAACGCGGTGCACTACTTCGTCAGCTACTACGACT
>CAYWNG010000569.1:0-4517 GCA_964458685.1 uncultured Pirellulaceae bacterium | reverse complement strand
GACGGCGTCGATGTGAACCAATCCGCTCTTGGGGCCAGAGAATACAACCAGGACGGTTTCGTCAGCCTTTAAGTTCACCGTCTCCAAGGTAATCCAAACGCTGTCCTCTGGCGGTGCGACCTGCTGATTAACAGACTTGGCAAGGCGCTGGTTTCCGTACTCGATGACCACTGGAGCCTCCTTCGAACGATTCTCATGCGGCTGATAAGCCACTCGCACTTTGTATTTGCCAGGCTTGATATTGGATAAGGTGAACTTGGCTTGATTCTGCGATCCAGGGGAAGCGTATCTGTAACCCCAACCGATGAAGCCCTTTAAGCCTTCGCCTTCGGTCCAGGTGCCGTTGAGTTCTGCTTGCCGATCATCGACTACAATTCCAGGCAACGATGCGGGATCGGTTCCCGGCATTGGTCCATACGGACTAGCAAGCGGTAGAGCATCAGCGGGGATATCGATCTTGTCATTCACCGTGGCTCGTCGCGCTTTGCCAGGCATGTGCAGCAGTTCGATTAAGTCGCTCAGGTGACTATCGTAGATAGCTCGTGGTCCACAATCATGCTTGACGCACAATGAAGCCGCCTTGCCAACAACTTCCCCCATCATGCCACAAGTCTTCATGACACGAGTGGTTCCCAAAGCTTCATGCGTTACGCTGATGCAACGTCCGGCCATGAATAGGTTCGGAATGTTTCGAGAGTAAAAGCAGCGGTAGGGAACTGGGTAGCCATAGTTACGATCGATGCGGCGATCATGTTCAGCGATGGAAATGAACGGGTTATCCGCAAACTTGATGGAGAACTCTTTTTTCGGATAGTGCAAGTCGATCGACCAAGTACTTGGGACGCAACCATCCGAGAAATCCTTCTTTGTCACAATGTCATCTTGAGTAAGCACGACATCGCCCATCAGCCTGCGACTCTCGCGTGGGCCGCCGACGTAAGCCACCCACTCCAAGCTAGACTTCACGTGCTTGTCAGCTTGTTCGCCGCGTTTCATCGCAGAAAAGGCTCCGAAGACGGCGCGTAGATTCCAATCTCGAATCGCCTCGGCATCCTGCAAAGCATCCTTATCAAAGCCACTCTCCCAAAACCACTGCCCATGGTTGTCGCGGGGATAGGGAAAATCATCCATGGTTAACTGCAATGCCCAAGGAGTTTCAGGGAAAGTCTGTGGCGCATCACGGTCTTCCCAGCGCCACATATTGCTCATCCCCATGCGTCCGGTAGGAGTGTATTCACAATCGGCACCGGCCCAGTAGCCGATCCAAGCGTGCCCGGTACAATCCGCGAACAACTTGCCAGTGAAGCGGACCGGCGAGGCCGACTTGACGTCAAAGGCCCAGACAGCATCAATCGCATCGCCTTTCTTATCCACAGCAAAGGCGTGATGTCCTAGGAATAGGTCGATGTTCTTTTCAGCTCGCACCAATTGTTCCTTGATCGCATCGCCAAACTCCTCTTCGCGGCCTGGACTCTTCGTAGCATGATCACAAAACTCTTCAACAATCTCACCAATCCGCGGATATCGACCTCGTCGAATCAACCCCATCGACCAGACTCGCACTTCGCTCGATCCGTTGCCACCCAAGACTAAGCGATCTTGAATGAAGGCGACTTTGCAACCCATTCGAGCTGCCGATAGCGAAGCTGCGATACCAGCGTAACCACCACCGACAACCACTAAGTCGTAGCTTCCACGAATCTGCGGTTGTGGCGATAACTTCAATTGTGATCTCCGCCACGGGGAAAGAACGCTCGAGTCGTTGTCGGGCTTGGAAGTCAAGTCAGTCGTCAACCAGATTGCATCGCATCGCCCATCAAAGCCAGTCTTGTCGAGCAATCGCAGCTCAGCAGTTCCCGCTTCAAGCTCAACAACGCCACCGTCCTGCCATTGCCATTGCTCACCCTGAGTACCAAAGTCGTTGCTGACAGTCTTTCCATTGATGGCAACTTGAAATCTTCCAGGAGTTCCCGGCGCCTTCCATCGAGCAACCCAATCTTTGGTGCGAACCCATAAGCGATACTTGCCACTTTGAGCTACGCGAATTTCAGTCACCGCATCTGCAACTGGCTTGCCTAATCCGTGAGCCAACAGGTAGGGCGAGCCCATCTCTTGAATGAACTGCGTATCGAGAGACCATCCACCATACTTTTGAAACGCTTCGGCTTCAACGAAGATCTCCTCAGCCCGAAGTGCGGGACACATTACCAACATGGCCAGAGCCAACGCGGCAGACCGAATAACGGAGCGTTTAGTGAAGTGAACCATAGCTTGAACCGCAAAGAGTTGCAGAGGAGGGAGGATTCAATGAACCTTAGATTAGCCATTGTAACTAGCTATGGCCCCATTGTGCATCGCAGAGTTGCTTTGAAAACCAGATTCGTGCCCCTCGGCAGGCCCTGTCCTCCACAGCTATAATTCACTGGTAATCATTCATTGAGAAGCACTCCCAGCCTGACGAGAGCCTACTTGTCGAACCAACCCAATCAAAGTTACGGCCTTAAGCATCTAATTCTGATCCCAACGGAATTCGAAAGGCAGCTCGCCGGGCCTGCAATGGATAGCCTGCTACGGAAATCGGTCGAAGTTCGCATCTGTGGCCTTGGATTGATTGAATCTGCGATTCGAACTGTCGAACTTTTGAACGCTCATCGACCACAGCAAGTCTGGTTGGTTGGAATCGCGGGAAGCTATCTTGACGAACTAGTTGTTGGCCAGGCTTACGAGTTCTCCGAAGTTTGCTGTTATGGGATCGGCGTCGGAGCCGCGGAGCATTATCAATCGGTCGACGAACTTGGATGGTCGTCGTCGCTGGGTAACGGAATGCACGAGCGTATTGGCTTAACTCCGCATACTCCGGCACGATCGCTACTTAGTACCACGGCCGCTTCGGCTAACGCCCAGGAAGCAACTCAGAAGCTGCTTAAGTTTCCAGATTGCCAAGCTGAAGACATGGAGGCCTTTTCGGTGGCTCGTGCATGTCAGTCATTGAATGTTTCACTGCGCGTCGTTCGCGGAATTTCGAACAGAGCAGGGGATCGAGAACACAAGCGTTGGAAAGCCACTGATGCGATGCGAGCAGCAGTCACACTGGTTTGCCAACAGATCGAGGAAGCCGATGACTACAAAAATTAGACTGGCAATTTCCACCTGCCCCAACGACACCTTTGCATTTAGCGCCTTGATGGAACGGTTGGTCGATTGGCAGGGGCTGGATTTCCAAATTCAATTGATGGACATCCAGGAACTCAACGACGGCATTGATCGCGGCGATTTCGACGTTGCCAAAGCCAGCTTCCATGCCGCGCTGCGTTGGACGGATCGCATGATCGTCCTGCCCAGCGGTTCGGCTTTAGGATTTGGTGTCGGACCTCTTTTGCTTTCCGCGCAGAATGGAACTCGCCCGAGCGACCTATCGCAACTGACCTTATGCCCCGGCAAGGATACGACTGCCGCGCTGCTGTTTGCGTTGTTCTATCCTAATACAACGCGAGTCGAACATGTGGTGTTTTCCAAAGTCATGCCCATGCTTCAGAAGGGCCAAGCAGACTTTGGAGTATGCATTCACGAGGGACGCTTCACATGGCAACAAGAAGGCCTGGGTCTTGTGGAAGATCTGGGGACTCGCTGGGAAGCCGAAACGAATTGCCCGCTGCCTCTCGGTGGCATTCTTGCCGCAAAGCAGCTCGGCGATTCTTTAATTGGTCGAGTTCAATCCGTAATTCTCGACTCATTGAACTACGCGCGCGCCAATCCATCGTCGGCTCTACCCACCATGCGTCGTTATGCTCAAGAGTTCGACGACGCCGTACTAATGAAGCACGTCGAACTCTATGTGAATGACTGGACGCTCGATCTCGGAACTACCGGCTCACAAGCCCTCGACGAACTCAATCGTCGCGCCAAACAAGTCGGCTTGATTGCCCAGACCAGCCCACCTCTTTCAGTCTGGAACGCTTCTTCGTAGGGTGTGTGCAGCATGCGTTCTAAAAGCCAGCTCTACTACTAAACACTCGCCGAACAACAAGCCGCTCAGCTTTCCAAACTCACCCGCATGCGCAACACACCATTTGCTGCCACCTCATATCACGCTGCAAATTCTTCGTAGTTCTTCGTAGGGTGTGTGCAGCATGCGTTCTAAAAGCCAGCTCTACTACTAAACACTCGCCGAACAACAAGCCGCTCAGCTTTACAACCTCACCCGCATGCGCAACACACCATGTGCTGCCACCTCATATCGCGCTGCGAATTCTTCGTAGTTCTTCGTAGCATGCGTTCTACAATCCAGCTCTACTGCTCTACTACTAAGCATACAACCAACGAATCGCAGCCTCGAAGAGCGTGGCTTGGTTGGACTTCTTGTAAGCACCAGCCGCTCGGCTTGCTCCACGCCCATCCGTTGTTGCCTCGCTGCGCTTCGGTCAACAACTTCTGAGCGTGCCACCCAACAGCCACCCCGTGACCAACTAATTCCGCCTAATTCCGCTCCCACAAATTTCGTGGTAGTGAAGTAGGCC
>CAYWNG010000568.1:0-4521 GCA_964458685.1 uncultured Pirellulaceae bacterium | reverse complement strand
GTTACCAGCCCTAGCGGCTCGGGCTTCAGTGGAGCTCGGGTCAGCGGCTCGATGGCAGCCGCACCGTTAGAGACTTATGTCGAAACCGCGCGAGCACCGCTGGCTACGGCAAGCCACGCCAATGAGCTTGCCAGCCAAGACAGCTCAGGTGAACTCGCATCGATTGATCCGCTTGAGAACGTTGAGTTCGATCCAGTCGACGCGATCGCCTACGATGTGGTGGACCTGTTCTACAGCCAGTCTGAGGACGCAGACGAGTATCAGTCTCCAGAGCTCACCGCTCTGCTCGCTGAACTTGCCGAGTTATCGATCGGAGTCTAAGGCTGCCGAAGTCTATGACCATCGGATAAGAATAAAACACCAGTGATTCCTAAACACGGGGATTTGGGCTCGATGCAAGCATCTACCCGATACCTATGTTACTAATGTCCCTGGTGTAAGTGCGCGGACTACGATCCAACTCGGGCAACCAATGGATTCGCGGCTATCTTCTTTTGTTCGAGTGACCTATTGCGATTCATAAAGTAGACGGGGTTCTAAAGCGTGAAGTCACTGAGCTTGCTGACTTTCAAAGCGCGTTCGTAGAGCGAATCAATCAGCTTTTCGTTATCGATCTTTCTAATCGCATCTCGCAAGGAAGTAGGAATCTCGCCAAAACGAATCCCTAGCAGTATCACCAGTCCTTCAGCTTTTCCTTCAGCCTTTCCTTCAGCCTTTCCTTCAGCCAGTCCTTCCGCCTTTCCCTCGACCTTTCCGATGGCGATCAAGTCCTTACCAGACTGAGTTTCGCGAAGGTCCGGCAACTGTCCGACTAACATCTCTTCGATCTCCCGTTTTCCTTTATGGCTAAACCGCTGTTCCAGCCAATTGACAAATACCTCGGCAAGCGTTTTTCGAACTGCCGCAGGAAGTTCGCTTTCGGCAATGCAATTATAGCATGGAGCAGCTTGGCGTTCCAAGAGTTCTTCGTTCTCGATAAACAGCGGACTGAACACGGCAACCAGCGGATGATGTGGCTCGACTTTTTGAATCTGATCTATCGATTCCAATAATGAAATGGTCCGTATAACCTTTGTCCAAGGCTTGGTCATTGGATCCAAGCCTCGGTCTAGAAAGATGATTATTCCCTCAACCTCGCGTCCCGAATTTTGCCGCTGTACCATCGCCATTTCGATGACCAGTCGCTCGTAGATTCCTGTGTCGTTGTAGCCCTGGACTTCTACTACCGTCAGTTTCTTCTCGGCTGCAACTGGTATCAGCAATCCATCGCAGTGCGTTTCGATCGCTTTGATGCTGATCGACTCGAACTTGCACTCACCGGGCGAAGGCAGACCCGCCAATAGAAATACCCATTGCGGTTGAGCCTGAAAGATCTGAAATATCTGCTTGTCTGTCTTCATGTTTGTTGCTGTGTGCCCCTGCGAAGTATGGGCATCAGCGCCGGCAATTTTCTGGGCTTTTCGCTAGACTTCGCCACCGCCTAACTCACCACGCCACAGTGCTTGGCAATGGCGAGCCCATCGGACACGTATCCCACAAAGAACTGTCCGAACTCGCCATACTTGGCGCTTGCTTCGTCAAATCGCATCTTGTAGACAATGTCCTTGAGATAGTCAGGACATCGCGCCCAAAGCGTAACGCCCCATTCCCAATCATCCATGCCGACCGAAACTGTAACGATCTGGGTAACGCGTCCGGCAAAGGCCATTCCGCTTTGCGCATGCTCGGCCATCATCGCGTTGCGACTGGAAAAGGGAGTCGTAAACCAGTTGGCTCCCACCACGCGGCTCTTGTTCATCGGATAGAAACACATCGACGGCCATGGCGGCAACTCGGGCGTGAGCCGTTGAGCGTTCATAGCAGGCAATCGCTTTTCGTAGGCGGCGACTTTGGCCGCGAACTGCGGCGAGCTGGAGTCTTCACCGCTGGCGATCAATCGCTGCGCGTATTGCTGTGGGCTTGGGACATACTCGGAAATCTCGGTAAGCGAAACGAACGAGTAGGTCGCTTCTAAGGCAGCTCCCAATTCGCTTCCCAACAATCGCTGGTGGACTCGATCGATCTTCAGGGGATCGGTATCCAAAGCCAAGAAGCCAAAGTCCGCCTTGTGTCCGCTCACGATATAGCTCTGCAGCCGCGTCGGAGAATGCTCGCCCGTGGGATCGAGAATCTGAGCTAACTGCGACGCTCCAGCCATCCGCTCAGCACCGCTCAACTGGCTTAACACGGCTCGATTGAATCGATAGTACATGTGTGTGCAGTGCCAACCCGAAGCAGGCTGAATCGAGGGTTCTGGCAACGCGGCAGGGATATCCGGACGGCTCATAGCTAGATCAAGTTTTCTTGTGAGTTGAATGACGTTTAGGACAGTTGGTCTTCGGCCTGACTATAGGCCTCATCAGATTGTAGGGCTGTGCAGATTGTAGGCCTAGTCGGGCATTGAAATAGGGCAGATCGGACAACTTTCGCGATCCCGCGTCAGTTTTCCACTCCTCCCATTCTGCCAGAAATACAAGGATTTTGAGCAATTGCCAAGAATCTAATCCCTCCAGCGCACAACGATCGGCTCAAGAGCATCTATCCAGCTTCGAAACTCGCGTTGACCGCGCAACTCAAAACGCTTAGACACAGTCGCTAGAAGGACAACGGTTGCTAGAAGGATAAGGAATCATGAGAGCTTCGATCGTTTTAACGCTAGCTTTGTTTGTGCTAACCTGTTCGAGTACGATTGCACAACAAGCCAACCAAGCAGATGCCGAGGATAGCATGTTCAATATCAAAGCTCCGACGATGGGTGGAAAACAATTCTGGACCGATCATGTTTGGCGACGCGGTTGGAGAATTCAGCACAATGCGTTTACTAGTCATTGGCGGTTGATCAATGAATCCAACATTCGCTACGCATGGGGAAGCCGCCAGCAATGTCAAAATGTTTTGGATCAGCATGTTCCAGATTCCAGCATTGCCGCAACCGAAGCAGTCGTCTTATTGCACGGCTTAATGCGTTCCTCTTCTTCGATGCGTAACGTTGGCGAATACGTAGGAACAGAACTGGGGATTCAGCCGATCTACTTCGAGTACGCCAGCACGCGTAGTTCGATTTCTGATCATGCGGCGGCCTTGGGCGAGTTCATCGATAGCTTGCCAGAAAACGTCGCGTTGAACTTTGTCGGTCACAGCATGGGTAACATCGTCGTTCGTCATTACATCGGCGACTTGCAGCGAGCGGGTCAAGTGGCCAAGCTCAATAGAATCAAATCGGTAGTCATGTTAGGGCCGCCCAATCAAGGCGCATCAATCGCGCGACAGTTGGCCAAGACCGGAGTCTTTGGATGGGTCGTCGGGAAAGGTGGTCTGGAACTGGGACCGGGTTGGAACGAGTTTCAATCGCGACTGGCTACGCCACACTGTCCCTTTGGAATTGTCGCAGGTGTGTTACCCGATTCAGCTCCTTCCAATCCACTTCTGGACAGCGATGGAGATTTTGTAGTCAGCCTTGAGGAGACTCGACTTGACGGCGTGACCGACTCGCTGACAGTCCCCCGACTGCACAGCTTTTTGATGGACGCTCCCGAAGTTCAGTCCGCAACCGCCAATTTTATTCGGACTCGCGGACAGTTTCCCAGGTAAGGCCACGGCGAGATTTCTAGACTTGCCGAATAACTGAATCCTAAGACTGAGCACAAAGACATAGCACAAAGACTGAGCACTAAGACTGAACCCTGGCGGGATCAGCTACAAAGGCCGTTAGGGGTGGGATCAGCTACGAAAGGCCTTTAGGCTTGAGTTGCTTAGCCTGCGTGGCATCCCCAGCCCGCCTTTCAATTTCAACTAGTGGCTACTGCAATTCTTGATGTTGAGTTAAACTGGGCATAGATTCAGTTTCACTTCCCACACGCAGTAACACATGGCAATGCGAGAACTGCTCCAGTACATAATCTGGGCGATGCTGACGCTGATGGCAACGTTAAGCAGCCCGGGCCAGGCATATCTATATGGACAAGAGCCCGAGATTCAGGTCCAGGTCGATCGCAATAAGGTTTTCGAAGGCGAGTCGCTGACGTATGCAATCCTTCTTAACTTGGTCGACAATCCAGCTCGCCCTGACTTGTCGTATCTGACCGATTTTGCCGTTGAGCCCGCAGGTGAAAAGGAACTGAATTCCCAAAGTATCACCATTATCAACGGCGTACGCACGGAAGTAGTTCAAAAGGGAACGCAGTACCTGTATAAGTTGACCCCAAAGTCGAGTGGTGATTTGATCATTCAGGCACCAAAGGTTACGGTCGGAGGAAAGTCGATCGAGGGCAAGCCAATCAAGATCCAGGTTAAGGCCATCGAGGATCAGGATCTAGTGAAGTTGGAAATGTCCGTCGATCGACCGACTGTTTACATGGCTCAGGATTTCACACTCAAGCTGAAGATATTTGTCAAAGCTCTTCCAGATCCGAATAGCGACCAAGACCCGTTGAGCATTCAACGCGATCCACCAACGCTCACGATCTCCTGGTTAGATGAGGA
>CAYWNG010000567.1:0-4535 GCA_964458685.1 uncultured Pirellulaceae bacterium | reverse complement strand
AAGATACCCTGATCCACCGGCACCATTTGGCGATCCGTTTGAGATCGACATACCAAGCATTTCGGCGATCTATTTTTTGCACAACGAAGGGCGCATCGAATACGTTGGCAAGGCAAACGATTTGCGGCAAAGGATCGGCGGATTGAATGCGTTGCGTCACCATGCGATTGAGCATCGCGACCAGATAAGCTGGATTCGCTTCGACGACGAAGACGTATTGGAGTTTGTGGAGTGCTATTACATCTGGTTGTGTAGGCCAGGTCGAAATTTTGGTCGGAAGGATGAAGCGTTTTCGCGTCGAATGAACGCACGCAAGTCATCCACATAACTTATTTTTATCACGTTTCGCGCAGATAAACGCGCAGGATAATCATGAAACCGAAGCATCCAATCCAGCAAGAAATCGAGCGAGCGATTCGTGCGCAGCACAAGGAGCAGTCAACGGCTGATGCTTACTGGGGTTGGGTGCGTCGGTATTTGGATTTTTGCAAGTCGCGCGGCATCGGAAAAGATGTGAAGGCTGAGCGAGCCGTTACGCAGTTTTTGAGCGACTTGGCAAACGTCCACGATGTATCGGCTAACACGCAGAACCAAGCGTTTGCGGCACTGTGTTATTTTTACGGCACGGTTCGCAATCGACCTTTAGTCGGCGTCAATGCGGTTCGCGCCAAGCGTGACGATGCAATACGCTCGATTCTAAATCGCGACGAACTGCTAAGGATGTTCGAAGGTCTCGCCGGCATTCCGTTGCTAGTCTCGCGCATGATGTATGCCAGCGGCTTTCGCATCGGAGAACTCGGCAAGCTGAGGATTAAAGATATTGATTTTGAGCGATGCCAGATTCAGGTTTGTCGATCTAAGCACGGCAAAACCCGCGTCGTCGGATTCCCAGAGTGTCTGCATGAGCATGTCGCAAGGCAAATCGAGTCGATGCGAGTGCTGCATGCTCGAGACTTTGCCGAAAAGCTTAATGGCGTTTCTCTGCCGGATGCTTACGGTCGCAAATGCCCTAGCGCTAGAATGGATTTCGGCTGGTGGTATTTATTCACTGCCGACCAATACAGCCCATGCCCATCGACGGGCAAGCTCTATCGCCATCATCGCGACATGGACCATATCGCAAGGCAGATTAAGCAAGCCTGCAAAGATGCTGGGATAACCAAAAAGATAACGTCGCATTGCCTGCGCCACACCTACTGCACCCACTCGATTGAATCAGGTGTTCCGCTGCATTTTGTGCAGCAGATCATGGGTCACGACTCGCTAGAGACAACGCAAATTTACGCCCATGCGTCGATCAATGGTGCAACATCGGCTAAGAGCCCTTTGGAGTCGCTGCTGGCCAATCCACAAGCGATTATCGAGCATCGCAAGGATGAGGAAAGGCCGAAGCTAAGAGTGTTTGCGGGGTAGTTGTTAAGGATTGCTTAATAGGTTGGGGCCCGAGAAATGGAGGGACGAGGATGGCAGGCGACTGGTTGAAGATCGAAAAGGCTACACCGCACAAGCCAGAGATATTGCGGATAGCCTACGAACTGGGAATCGACCCAGACAGAGCGTTTGGCATCTGCTTTCGGTTTTGGTCTTGGTGTGATGACAACCTCAAGGACGGTAACGCTATTGGCGTTACAGATGTAATGCTAAATGCGTTACTGAAGTGTGACGGGTTCGCTACTGCGCTCATCAATGTTGGCTGGCTTCGAGTCCGCAATGGCTCGCTCGAAGTCCCTAACTATGATCGGCATTTGTCGGAAAACGCTAAAAAACGCGGGCTTTCTCAGCAAAGAACAGCGAAAAGTCGGTCACGCTCTTGTAACGGTGCGAGCGTTACAGATGCGTTACCAGAGAAGAGAAGAGAAGAGAAGAGAAGAGATATTACTCTCTCTCCCTCCGCGAGCGACGGCCCAAGAATACCTCCAGAGCTTCTCGAGCATTGGAATCGATGGACTTCCTACATCTACGAAAAAGAGGGGGAGGAGATTGGTTCAATCGAAGCCGAGCAAACACTCAAGTCGCTTTTGGATCGCGGAATCGAAAAAGCAAAACAGGACATCGAGTTTTCTATCGTTAAGCGATGCAAGACCATTCGCGACTCGAGCAACGACTACGACAAAAAGCAAAACTTAAGATCTCGAGATCAAGTAAAGGAGGTGGCATTTTGAACGACACAGAAGCCAAACAATTCGTCACGGAGCTAATCTCGAGTTTTCCATGCTTTGAGGACGCGGCGCGAAACTCTCCAAACATCGCAGCGACTCACCGGGCTTGGGCTCGAGCGTGGGCGGAACTCGATCTATCTGAGTGCCTAGCAGTGCTTCGGCAGCTCGAGCTAAACGCAGAAATCGGCTTTGATGATCGGCAAACTCCAGGCCCATTTATTCGCAAGCTCGTAATCGCGGCCAGGAATCGCGGCAAGACATCGGAGGCAGAAAGAGCCGAGTCAGCTATACGGCGAGTTTCTGGTGCTTACCAGGGCTCTCAAATGGCAAATGCACTGGCTACCGCGATTGCGATGAAAGGCCAAGGTAGGCCAGAGTCAGAAATCATGGCTGCGATTGAGCGAGCGATACCACAGGCGGCAGCTTGGGATGGTCCGCGTCATCACTGTCCGATTTGCTGCGACCGGCAAACGGTGGTTGTGTGGCGTGCTGATTTTGTCGCGAAGGTCATAGCTGGTCAGTTGGCGGTTGAGAAGCTCAGTCGAGCGCACACCTACGTCATTTCGTGCTACTGCTCGCCGGCCAACGATGTCAACCAACGGCGAAGCAAGAAATTGCCGGTTTACTCGACGGGCGGATTTTGCTTGTACCTGGACGATGGAAATGACCAGCAGCGGTTGCGGTCGTGGATTGAAGAGAAACGAAAAGGAAAGGAGTGGGCAGCATGATCCTAACATTCCCATTCCCCGACATGGCAAAGCTAAGCATTCACAACAGCGGACACTGGCGCGCGAAGGCTGACTACACGAAGCAACTGCGATCACAGGCTTCGTTCATTGCGTTCAGTTTCAGAGCGAAGACATACGCCAAGGCAACCATTCAATATCGTTTCTACGTTTCAAATCGTCGACGAAAAGACTCAGCAAACATGATCCAAGCCTGCAAGCCAATCATCGACGGCATAGTTGACGCTGGCCTAATTGCTGGCGACCACTGGGAAGCGCTACAGATTGTTGGGCCGGTTGTCGTCGAGGTTGATGCAAAGAATCCAAGGGTCGAACTAGTGATTGAGGAGGTATCCGCATGACGAAAGCTAACGAGCTAATCGGGACTCGCGAAGTGGCAAAGATACTTGGCAAGAGTGAACGCACTATTCGTCGTTGGCGCCGACAGGGTGCACTACTTCCCAAGCCGTTTATCGACAGACGCAACTCTCCAAGATGGAAGCGCGGCGACATTGTGCAGAGCAAAAAGGCTTAATGTCTTTATCTATATTTCCAAAGCGGACATAAGCGGACACAATCGCGAATCGCATCTTTGACATCAACCCAAAAACTCCGTAGGCTTGCAATAGCACCAATCATGGTTGCGAGGCACTGGGCGCGGTCGGACCTCTAGCCGGCCGCGCTTTTCTTAAACACGGAGCGGGTTATGGCGGCTGATTTTCAAGTTGATTTGGGGGAGCTTCTCAACGGCATGCAGTCGTCTGATGCAGTGCCTTCCTACGAATCGCTAAACTTTGGCGGCGTTGGAAATGTCGCGTCTCGCGCGTTTGATCGAATCCGCGAGTTGCTAGCCGATATTCTCCTGGCTAACGTCACGGAAGAAGAGTTTGTGAAGCTTGTGCTAGACAAGTACGACCAATTTGTTGCGCCGTCGCTTGTCGCACTTGGTCCTTGGGGCGTGCTTGCTAGTCCTTTCGTCCGCGCAATCGTCAAGCAAATGGCGATTCGGTTTTACCGCAACAACAAGCCAGCGTAAGGAATCGCCTCTATGGTACGGTTCTGCTTAGCGTTTTTTCTGCTTGCTTCTTCGGCGTCAGCTCAGATTGCCTCATCTGTCGTCAAGTATTCGCAAGTCACTGGGCTTAAAAATCCTGTGGTTATTGGCTCGTCTGTGTTTGTCGATGCGATTGATGGGCAAGTCACAACGAAGCCTGTCGCGTTTATTTTGGCAAAAAGCGAATCGGGCGCAGAAATCCGAGTCGAAGCATCGGACCAGTCGCGGCAATCAGTTGCTCTTGAAAAAGTCGAAGGCGGCTATTTGCTAAGCGCTCCAGGAAAAACATGGGTCGAGATCAAAGAGTTTGTTGAGTTTGAGATTGGCGGCGTCAAGCGTAGGCTGCTTAGCGATTCTAAAATTTTAACAATCGAACTTGTGTCGACTCCAGCGCCGCAGCCTGGGCCAACACCAGACCCGACACCAACACCAACACCGGACAAGATTGCCGACCCATCAGTCTTAATCATCTACGAGTCAAAAGATTTGCCAGCGTACCCTGCAAATTTTCGCGGTGTCATAAACTCGACAGACCTCCAGTTGTGGGCCAGAAACAACAAGTACGGCTTAGCGGTACTCGACAAAGACACATCGTTT
>CAYWNG010000566.1:2036-4537 GCA_964458685.1 uncultured Pirellulaceae bacterium | reverse complement strand
CGGCGTTTGGACCAGCACCGTGGGTATCGACCTTCTCGCCTTGGTGTTTCAAATTCCCCGTCTTTCATTGTCCCAGCGCGCCGTCGCTGAACTACACCATTCCTTCCAAGAACTATGCATTTTGCATCGGCGATGCGGCTCGTAATGTTCACAACATGAAAGAGCCGCGAGGAATGTTTGCACCCGGCCACTATCGTAAATTCAGCGACGTAAAGGACGGTATCGCAAACACGATCGCTCTTTGTGAAATCGGAACGCTCAGCGGTCGTGCTAACCAGGGCCAAATCGCCATTGAGCAGCCTGTGGAGTGGCTTGAGAACCCATCGCTGGCATTGGCAGTAAGTAGTGGCGGTGCCTATCTCAAGTCGATAAAGCTCAGCCAGCTTGGCCGCGGTGCGAATTGGGTCGATGGCGCTGGATCGTTCAACTTAGTCAACACAATTCTGCCGCCCAATGCTCCTTCAATCCTGATGGGAACCAGCGAAACGTCAGACGGATTTTTCACCGCAGGAAGTTTTCATTCTGGAGGTGTCAACGTAGCGTTCGGTGATGGCTCGGTGCGATTTGTAAGCAAATTGATTGACATTGGGGATCTGACTAAGCCTGTACTATCGATGTTTCTGCCATACGAAGAGGGTGTTTACCACCGTCCGCAATATGGGACGTGGGGAGCTTTGGGCAGTGCTACAGGCGGAGACGTGCCGTTTTTGAATTAGTGGATTCGTCGATCAAATTCCTGCTGGGATAGTCGCCTTTTGCTCCGCAAAAGTAGCGCGGCTGTTCTGTTCCCCTGGGTTGAAATTGATCCTTTGGTCGACTCGAGATAGTGACGGAACGCTACTTTCGCGGGAGCGAAAGGCGACAATCGCAAGGCGACAATCGCGGCTGATACGGAGCTGCTCAGACCGCGTCGAAGATTTTTCAAGACTGATGTTGACTCAAATGGCTACGCTCGGGCATACTGCACAGCAGTGTAATGGATTACACCGCTTTCAAGGCATATTCCCGCTTGTCTTGGTGGCGGCTTTTTGACCTCAAGCGACACAGCAGTGTCGGTGATTGGCTGCAAAAGGTGGTATTAAGTTACCGGTAGTTGGTATCGCTCAGTTCGGTACAATAAACAGTCGTCGATTGGAATGACGCACTGACCAACGACTACAATTTGCTGCTAATCCTAACTGCTAATGGAGTGACAGTGTCGTTCTCATTTGACCCTGATACCAAAGAACGCGTTCGCACCGCAACAGATCTTGTCGATTTGATCGGCAGTCGTCTTGAGTTGCGTCGGCAGGGTTCAGGGTTCGTCGCTCGTTGCCCTTGGCACAACGACAGCCGCCCCAGTTTGCAAGTCGATCCCAATCGTCAGATTTGGAAATGCTGGGTTTGCGATATCGGTGGCGACTGCTTCAGCTATGTCATGCGCACCGAAGGATGTTCGTTTGGTGAAGCGGTTCAATCCTTGGCTGAACGAGCTGGCATCACGATCGAAGCCACGAAGGCAGGTCGAGCTAAGCATGCGGTGAACAAGCAGAACAGCGACTTGAAGGCCGAGCTCTTCAAGGTACTTCGTTTCGCCGAAGACTTCTTTCATCGCCATCTGTTGGAAGCACCGCAAGCCGAAGCCGCGCGAGCTTACTTGGCCGAGCGAGGCATTAACGAACATTCGATCTCAAGTTTTCATTTGGGCATGTCGCCCGATAGCTGGTCTTCGCTTCTTGACGCAGCAACCGCACAAAAGATTACACCAGCTCAATTGGACGCTGCCGGTCTGGTCGTCAAGCGCGAACGCGGCGGATACTATGATCGCTTTCGCAATCGAGTTATGTTTCCGATTCGCGATCGCGAAGACCGTACGATTGCTTTTGGTGGCCGCATCATGCCTGGTTCGGGCGAAGGTGCCAAGTACATCAACTCGCCGGAAACTCGCTTGTTTCAGAAGAGTCGTCAGCTTTACGGTTACGACGTAGCTCACATGCCCATCCTGCGACATCGCCAAGCGATTGTCATGGAAGGCTACACCGATGTGATTATCGCTCATCAGGCCGGAGTCGATAATGCTGTCGCGGTGCTTGGCACAGCGTTGGGGCCCTCGCACTTGAAGACACTTCGACATCATTGCGATTCGGTTGTGCTGCTTCTGGACGGTGATGAAGCTGGTCAAAAGCGTAGCGATGAAGTGCTCGAGCTTTTCCTGCACGCGCAGATGGATGTGCGAATCGTTACGTTGCCCGACGATCTCGATCCCGCGGACTTTTTGTTGCAGCGTGGCTTGGATCAGTTCAAGCAAGCCGTCGAATCAGCCTGTGATGCGCTAGAGTTTCGTTTGCGACGTTCGACAGCCGGCTTTGATCCGCTGCTGGACACTCACAAGGCATCCAAAGCTGTGGACGAGATTCTTTCGTTGCTTGCCAAGGTGCCCTCGTCGGGCTTGATTAGCAACGAAGCGTTTCGCATTCGTCAGAATCAGATCATGCCTCGGCTGGCGCGGCAGTTTGCCATTC
>CAYWNG010000566.1:0-2026 GCA_964458685.1 uncultured Pirellulaceae bacterium | reverse complement strand
CCATTCCCGAAGAGGCATTGCGCGAGCAGTTGACATCGCTTCGCAGCAAGCAGTCGAAGTTCTCTCGTTACGATCGTGAAACAGAAAAGGAGAAGGCCGAACAACCGGCAAAAGTTTTTAAGCCCAGCGATCTTTCGCCGTTTGAAAGAGAGCTTTTGGAGTTGATCATCGTCGCACCACAAGTTGCCCCGATCGCACTGGAACGAGTGCAATCGGGATGGCTTGAGTGCGAAGCAGCTCAGGCTTTGTTTGATGTCTACCAGCAACTCGATTTCAGCGGTGCTTCGCTGGAGTTCGATGCCGTGCTGGTGACGCTGGAGGATATCTCGCTTAAAAGTTTATTGGTAACCCTACACGAGCAAGCTCATGCAAAGCTAGCCTTCACTCGCGACTCGGCCGAGCAGCGTCTACGCATGCTGACTCAACGACTTGGCGAACGCCACGAAGAGTTGCGAAGGCAAAAAGTAGTTGAGCAATTGCAAAAAGGGGTTTCCGAAACTGAGGAGTTGGATATTCTTCAGGATGTGATTCGTCAGGCTCGATTGCGACAAGGATTGAAGCATCACGAGCCGCCCGTAACGGAATCAACGGACGAGCCGGATCGAACTCGGGATTCAGACGTACCTGCTAATTGGTAGTCACCCTCCTGTTCTATTCGACCTGACAATCGACCCCCGACCGTCGAAATTGAAGATTTGTTATCCACGCTTTTCAGTCCCGCAAAGCTGAAAAGAATTTCAAAAGGAGTTGAACTGTGGAAGTAATGGACCTGGACCTTCGTCAACTGATTGCAACTGGCCGTGAACAAGGTTTTCTAACCTACGAACAAGTTGGCAAGTATCTTCCTGACGAAGCTAGCAGCAGCGAAAAGCTGGACAATCTCTTGGCCGCTCTTGAGCGTAAAGGCATCAAGCTTCTTGATAAAGCTCCTGCCGGCTACACTCCGACTGAAAATCGATTGGACAATGATTTTGCTGATGCTGATCTAGCTTCCGGCGATGACATGGCGATGGACGAGCCCATGGATTTCAGCGAAGACAATTTGCTGAACTACCCTGGCGAAATCGCCCCTAAGCCAGTCAAGCGATCCAATGCCAAGCTGAGCGATGATCCGATTCGTTTGTACCTAAGCCAAATGTCGGAGATTCCACTATTCAGTCGCGACGAAGAGATCGCACTGGCAAAGAAGATTGAAATTACTCGTAAGCGATTCCGTCGCAGTTTGTTAGGCAATGACTTTGCACTGCGACAAACGGTCGAGATTTTGACTCGCGTATACAAGGGACAACTGCCCTTCGACCGAACGATCAAGGTCTCGTTGACCGAGCGATTGACCAAAGAGCAGATCTCGGGTCGTATGCCGCTGAACTTGGCAACGCTCAAGTTGTTGATTGCCGAGAAGCGACGCTTGTTCGCTCAGATTGTTCGCAAGAGTTGCGATCCAGCTCAGAAGCCAACCTTGGTCCGTCGTTATGTTCAACTGCGTAACAAGTGCATCACTCTCGCTGAAGAACTCAGCTTGCGATCACGACGCGTGGTTCCCAACATGAAGCAGTTGGAGCAGTACGCAGATCGCATGGAAAACTTGCAAGGCTTGATCGCTAGCTTGTCGCAAGATCCCATGCGCTCGACCGAATGTGAACGACTGCGAGGCGAGCTTCGTAAACTGATCATTCTGACTCAGGAAAGCCCACGATCGCTACGCCGCCGCTGCCAAGAGTTCCGAAAGCACTACAAAGATTTCGAAGCTGTTAAACGCGAGCTTTCCCAAGGCAACCTGCGCTTGGTCGTGAGTATCGCTAAGAAGTATCGCAATCGTGGAATGAGCTTCTTGGATCTGATTCAAGAAGGTAACACCGGTTTGATGCGAGCGGTAGACAAGTACGAGTATCGCCGCGGCTTTAAGTTCAGCACTTACGCAACGTGGTGGATTCGTCAAGCGATCACTCGAGCTATCGCTGATCAAGCTCGTACCATTCGCATTCCTGTTCACATGATCGACGTGCTCAGCCGCTTGCGCAATATT
>CAYWNG010000565.1:0-4540 GCA_964458685.1 uncultured Pirellulaceae bacterium | reverse complement strand
AGTCATCAACAACAGGCTTACTGCGAAAGTGACAGAGGCGATCAACTGCAGTTGAAAATAGATCATTATCGTACTCACCATGCAGAGCAACAAACTGGCCGTTGCGACGATCTGCATGTTTCGGATCAGTTCAACACGACGGCGAAAGTTCTTAAGCTGATCAATAAACCGCTTTTCGGGGTTCTTTTGGTAGTCGTTGTAGAGATCACGAATTGCCTTAGCCAGCCCCAAGAATCGAGTGGTGAACGCTAGAAGGAGTAGCGATACGGTCGAAAACATGAGCGCGGGGGTAGTTAGGTCGATTTCCATGGCGGTTCAAGTAAAGATGGGATTCAATTGGAAACGCCACATTCTATGCTGGACTGCTGCGTTTCAAAATCCTCAAGATTGGTCTGATGCAGCAGTCTAGCCGTCAATTACAATAGTCGGCTTCGATGCTGGGGAACCGAAGCCAACATCAACCCCAAGTTTACGGAAACACGATCCGTATTACTTCGCGCAGTAGTGATCGCCAAAAGTCAAAAGAAAAATCCGATTTATGGACGTCTTCCAAGAAAAAGCTCGAATTGTTGTGACTTGCAACCGCGGGTTAGCTCCTTGCGTTGCAAAGGAACTGCAAGAACTTGGATTTGACATCACAGGACAATTCAACACCGGTGTCGAGACGACCGGAACAATGTCGGATTGTGTTCGAATGAACTTGCGATTGCGCTGCGCCAGCCAAGTGATGTACTCGCTGCGACAATTCACCTGTCGAGACCCCGAGGAGCTTTATCGGAACGTTCGCCAGATACCTTGGGAATTGTTGATCGATAGCGAAGGATACTTCACCGTCAACTGCAACGTCTCTCACGAGACCATCCGTTCCACCATGTTTGCCAGCGTGAAGGTTAAAGATGCCATCGTCGATCGTATTCGTGCGGTCAAAGGACACCGTCCGGACAGCGGTTCGGAACCACTTGGCACTGTGGTCTATCTATATTGGCGAGGCCCCGAAGCCGAAGTTTTTCTGGACACTTCAGGCGAAACACTTGCCAAACATGGCTATCGACGAATTCCCGGTAAAGCTCCCATGGTCGAAGCCTTGGCGGCAGGCGTTATTCTCTCCAGTCGCTGGGATCACAAGTCGCCCGTCGTCAATCCAATGTGCGGCTCCGGTACACTCGCAATCGAAGCTGCGCTAATCGCAACTAAGCGCTTTCCAGGCATGCTTCGAAGTGAATTTGCTTTCCAACATGTGCTTGGGTACGACACGACTTCGTTCCTTGAACAGAGAAAGCAGTTGCAAGATTGTATTGAGGAACTTGAGGACCTGAAGATTATCGCCTCCGACATTGATAACTACGCTGTTCGCAACGCTCGCACGAACGCACAAGCCGCCGGAGTCGCCAAGTACATTGAATTTTCGAACTGTGATTTCAGGGACACCACAATTCCTTCAACACCCGGTATCGTGATGTTCAATCCCGAGTATGGCGAGCGGTTAGGGGATCAAACTGAATTGGTTGAAACCTATGCCGAAATCGGAACCTTCATGAAGCACAAATGTGGTGGCTACTGGGGCTACGTTTTCACTGGCAACATGGAGCTGGGTAAGCGCATCGGATTGAAGCCCAAACGCAAAATGGAGTTCGTGACGGCACAGCTCGATTGTCGATTGCTTGAGTTTGAACTCTATGCTGGATCCAAGAAGACTCGCAGCAATGTGGCTGAAGACGGCAGCACAGAAACAGTTGCTGAAGCCGATCCTGAAGTTGGTTAACGAGAACTACTTTGTTGCATCAACTACTTCTGACGGAATTTCTCTTCTAGTCGGTGGAGCTTTTCTAGGAGATTGACTTCGTCTTGAAGCATTAACTCTTCATTGGTGGCTACTGGCTCGCCGATCATTTCCTGAAGCACCTGAATCCTACCTACCAAGATGCCTTGCTTGAGACCTTCTTGACGACCTTCTTGTAGACCTTCTTGTAGACCTTCTTGTAGACCTTCTTGTAGACCTTCTTTGCGACCTTCCTGTAAACCTTCTTGACGGCCTTCCTGGAGACCTTCTTTGCGAGCTTCAAGACGCTCAGCCGCCAAAATGGCGTATTGGTCACGCAAGAATTTCAGGCGGTCTTCGTAATATTGTTGGTCTTCGGGAGACTTGGAGATCATTTCGAGTACTCCTATTGCTTCACGGTACGCTGGTTCTCCCAGCAAATCAGCTAAGTCTTTGGGGTCCGTTTCTGCTGCGTGCGTGAAAAGATACAACCACTTCTCATCAGCAGCTAACTCTGCAATATTGTCGCTGGATGGTCGGAATTTGGGAAGTTCGAAAATGTGAAATTCGAACCCATCTGTCAGAACAATCTCATGGTTTTGGTCACAACGGAGCCGAAAACTGTGATGCCAAATGGAATCTGCCGAAGGTTGTGTGAATAGGCGTCGGTCCAACAAACAAATGCTAATCGCTGGATGCAATTCGTCATATTGCCCTCCTTCAGTCAATTGTCGCAAGTAGTTTTTGCAGTTGTAGTATAGAAGCCGGTTGGGAAGTGAGAGCGGAATGCGAGTTTGCATTTCGATGTTAAAGAGCCGCCCACACGCATCACGTGCTAGAATATCCAACACGATTATTTTGTCCTCCGAGCGATCTTTGCCAACCAACGGATTAAGTATTTCTACGCTGACAATTGGTACCAGCGGCCGCAACATCGCGTTCAAAAAGTGTATTGTTACCGCGGTGTGTTGCGGACTTCCCAGCATTAGCTTGCAAGCAAAATCCACACGAGGGTCAATTCCCAGCGGCCTAGCTGACATCTTCCGCGCTCCTGGACTAATTTTCGAAGACTACTTAGCGAGTTTTCGGATCCATCCGCCCACAGCGGCTACCACAGAGACGGCCAACAAGATGAAAGCCGCAATTGCCCCGACACGCGGGCGAATCGCGTAAAGTAAGATCACAATCACAATTCCAATCAACATCGTCCCACGGACTCTATGCCACCCCAGTCGCTCAAGCTGCGGGGAGGCAACCCACGCAAGCCCAAGCACCATTGCTATCTTCCACAAGACTCCAGAAAGGAATTGAGCTCCGCCCGCTTCAAGGTTGGGCGAAAAATGAAACACGCAACCTGCGATGGCTAGCAAGACAGCCATGGAAGCTATAGTAAGTCGCTGCCAGTTGCGTGGAGTCTTGGGGTCATTCATTTAAATATGCCCAAGTGATTCAAGCCATTTGATAATCGCTTCCATAGGCACAGTGCTCCACTTTGAGGCATCAAGCCCAGGCGGATTAATCGTACCGGCCACAAATCCCATCGATGTCAGCAGTTCAACGACCGGCTCCGCCTTGGGCCCGACAAACAGAAAGTCAATCGTCTCTAGCGGCATATTCGGCTTGGAAATTGGAAAGGGTCGAAGTGGTGTACCAATCGTCAAGACTGCGGAAAACTGTCGATTCGCTCCAAGAGCCGCTCTCAGCGCTACTTGCCCACCAATGCCCGTACCACCAACAACAGTTCGAGACGCATCCAGCTTGTACTCCTGCGACAACCTTGCAATCAGTCTTTCAGGCAGTTCCGTCGCCTCGTCACGAGACCATGCCTTAGCGTTTTCGGATGTTGGCACGACGATGATCCATCCATAGTTTTTCGCAAACTCCTCCCAATTGCTCTTCAACTTCTCTTGCTCGATCGGGCCAGGCTCTGGAAAGTACACAAGACACCCCAATACGCCTCGATTTGGCTGAGGAGGTATGATCGCGTAAGTCTGATTTGGGATATCTGGCAACTTGATCGGTGTAATTGTCGATTTGGCAGTTGGATCCTCTCTGCCTTCTGCGTCAGTATAGGTCAGCTTGCGAGGCTGATGCTCTATGGCGGCTACTGGCCAAGTTGTAGGTTGAAACTTAAACGCCTTGGCGACAGCAGTAGCATCTACTTTGACAGCCAGCTCAAACGGACTGTCCAACTCAGCTACAGCCAGAACAGCGACTAAATCACTTTGCTGGCGCAGCGGTTGTCCGTTGCAAGAGGTAAGGATGTTCCCTACCTCTAGTCCGGCATTTTTTGCTGGCGACTTGTCATCGATCGAGACAATCCGCAAGCCATCTTCGGCTGGTTCAACTTGAATTCCAAGATAGCGTCGACGATAGACGGGCACTTCAGCAACCAATTCGCACGAAAGCACGAGCTTCTGATTTCCTCGCCGAACCGTGAACTGAAACGGCTCTTCCGCATCAACTTGCGCGAGCGCAGATCGAAGATCGGCAAGCAGTTCTACGGGTCGATCACCTGCAGCGATAATGATATCCCCCGGCTTTGCCCCAGCCTTTGCTGCCGGAGTTCCTGGAGCCGCACCGCTAAGCCGCACGGGTCCGGCAAGTTCATTCTGCCCCTGCGATACGATGCCAAGTTTTCCAGGGCGAATATCCTTTCCTGCTTGCATCTTTGGCAATCGCTGCAGTATATCAGACAAGGGAATTGCAAAACCAATCCCTGAATCATAGAGAACAGTTCCGTCATCTTCCAACATTTCTGCAGCGGCAATCGGTGTCAGA
>CAYWNG010000564.1:0-4544 GCA_964458685.1 uncultured Pirellulaceae bacterium | reverse complement strand
GCCCCAAACAAGCGTGATAAGCCCTCTCCTCGCCTCGGGCTCGACTCTCCCAGAGACATCTGAGGTTTTTTCAAGAGGGTTGCGAGGTGTTTTTTGGAGAATCTAAAAAGTTAGCCAAGGCGGGATTCTTCGCCAGTAAGCTTTTTAAGTAGAGGTCACCGTCAAACAGCTCGCCGCTTTGCCATACGCGATACAGAATGCGGATCCAACTGCGGGCAAGCTTGCGAATCGCTGCGTTGTGCTTCATCCCGGCAGCCTTCAATTGCTTGTATCGCGCTTTGGTCCAGGGGCAAAATTTGCGAGCGCTATCGGCGAACTCGTGAAACGTTTGCTTCAGGTACGACGGGCAGGCCCACCGCTGCAGCACGACACGGCTCTTGCCGCTTTGCCGTGTCACCGGCGCGATCCCCGAAAGGCAGGCCAATTCATCGGCTGATTGCCAGCGATCTTTCTGCGAACCGAACGCGGAAAGCAGCCTCGCCGCCAGCGTCGGACCAGCACCGCGAAGCGATGTGAACAGCTTGCCGTCAGGATGGTCGCTCAAGCCCTTAGCAATCTTTTCATCAAAAGCCGCCACGCTCTCGCGGCTGGCTTGAATCTGTTTGGCCAGAAGCACGCAAACCATCGATAGAGCTTCGATCAATGTTGCATCGCTGGTGAGCAACTTGGCCTGGCGAATCTGCTCGATCATTCCCTCCCGTCGCTCGGCCGAACGAATGCCGCCTTCGCGTAAGACGCGTTCGACCAGTTGCCGGTCAGCGCGTTTGAGTGCTCGTGGGTCACTCCAGCGGATGACCATTTGCAGCAACACTTTGAGTTGGCAATCGCTGTCAAAAAGCTCCAGAAGCAGCGGAAAATACGACTTCAAATGAGCTGTCAGTTGCTGTCGCAGAGCGACTTGGTCGTTAACAATTTTGCGTCGTTGCTCCGAGAGAATGGCCAGCTTTCGCGTCGGCTCATCGTCGGCTACCCAGGGTTTGAGCGTCGCGATTCGCTCGCGTAGCATCCTCGCGATGAAGCGGGCATCGGAGGGATCGCTTTTGGAATCTCCACCGGGATAGCTTTCGCGGTAGCGGGCAAACTGCTTCGGATTGATCGGGTACAAGAGGATGCCGGGGCGGTGCATCAGGGCGTAGATCAATGGGCCTTTGGACTGCTCGAGCATGATGGCGATGGGGTGATCGCCTGCTCGTTGTTTCAGCTCGGTAACCCACTGCTCGATCGCTTCGGGGGATTGCTTGAAGCTTTGATGCTGTCCGTTGCCATCGGCGTCGATGATGTAGCAGTCGTGAGCTTGGTCGGCCCAGTCGATTCCGATGTAGAGAGCGGGAGTTTGCTTGCTTGCTGGTGGATTTTGATTCATGCTTAGTGGGAGGCCTTTTCGAAGGTTTCGACTTGGAAACGATAGTCCAGCTTCATCGACGCGGAGACCTTATAGAGAGCTTTGCGGGCATCATCTGAGTGATCCGTTTTGCGACGAAGCGAGCAGGACGTTCGGAAGTCTCTGGGTAGCCGTTGAAGCGGCTGGGAAAGTAATCCGTAACGTCCTGCTGGCTATCGTCTCTTAGGATAGTTAGCGGAAACTTTGGGTTCCGCTTGGTCATTGGCACCGACGGATCGGAGATCCGTTGCCATGCCCAAACGCCCAAAGTTTGACGATGGGGAGAAGCTATAAGGGAGAGTGACTAAGTAACGTGTAATCTTGCAGACGAAAACTGCACGACCTCCTATCGCTGGCAGGGAAACAGGTTCGCGGATTAGATCGTCTATGGTTGGCTCTGCGTCGATCACTCTTTTAGCACTGTCCTTACCTTAGCGATCAAATCGACGGTCAAACCCTAGGCAATTCACCTTGGGTGAGAACTCCCAGGCCTAACGGATCGTCCATAGAGCCAATTCCAGAGCCTATTAGAAAACCAAAGAGAATCGCGGTTAGCGTCAAAGCGTGGAATGGTTTTCGGTTAGGCTAGGAGACATGCGGACGACATCCAACCGGCTGCAGCAGCGACGGGACTGCTAGATTGGCTTCGGTGAGGCCCGATTGTCACGATTAATCGGGCGAAGACAGTGACTGAACCAGCAGTAAGCTTGGCGGTCAACGCGAGTGTTTGACCGCATTTTGCCAGCCGACTAAGGTTATGGAATGGAAAACCAGTCACCTGTTCACCGACGCGACGACTCCCAGTTGGACGGATCGACGATCTTGCGTCCTGCAGCGGATGCCGCGCCCATCGTAGGTTCGACTGAGACAGCCCATGTCCAGCTTGTGCCTCCAGGGTCAGGCGAAGACGGGTCGGTCGTCGTTGGCGATGCGGTCACGGTGATTCGCAAGTCTGAATCGGAATCCAAACCACGATCTTCGACCAGTGCACCCAACACGCCTGCGGCGGTTGCGAGTGTTCTACTGCGCACGCAGCTCAATCACTTTCTGCTTGAAGAGTTGATTGGAGGCGGTGGTATGGGCGCGGTCTTCCGCGCTCGTGACGAGCGATTGGATCGAACGGTGGCCATCAAGGTCATTCCGTTTGTGGGCGATGACCCCGACTTGCAGCGGCGATTTCGTAACGAAGCTCAAAACGCAGCGCGTCTTGATCACCCCTATATCGCGAGAGTGTTCGATGTAGGGCAATATGAGCAGTGGCATTACATCGTTTTTGAACACGTTCAGGGCGTCAACATTCGAGATCTCGTGGCGCGTGAGGGCGTGTTGTCGATCGACGACGCGGTGTATTACACCCGCCAGATTGCAGAAGCGATTGAGCACGCCGCTAGCCGCGGGATCGTGCACCGCGATATCAAGCCATCGAATGTATTGGTCGGCATTGATGGCAACGTCAAAGTGGTGGACATGGGCTTGGCTCGCAGTCAACAACTGGAGATGTCCGGCGACATGACCGCCAGTGGCGTTACGTTAGGTACGTTCGATTACATCTCGCCAGAGCAAGCTCGCGATCCGCGGGACGCTGATGTGCGCAGCGACATCTATTCGTTGGGCTGTACGCTGTACTTTATGTTGACGGGCAGCCCGCCGTTTCCAGGCGGCACGATGTTGCAGAAGCTGCTGAGTCACGGCAATACACCACCACCGAATCCGCGTGGTTTGCGGCCTCAGGTCAGCGACAACTTAACTGCGATCGTGCATAAGATGCTGGCCAAGCAGCCAGAAGATCGCTATCAGAATCCGATGGATTTGATCGCTGACCTACGCGAACTGGCGATGCGGGAAGGGCTAGTGCGCGCTCAATCTCGCGGCACATTGTCGATCACGACACCTGACCCGGTACCGCAGTTTCTACTACGGCACATGCCGTGGATGGTGGCTTCGATTTTGATCCTAGCAATCGCAGCTTGGCTTCAGTTGTCATCCGTTGCGACTCGCACCGAATTTGTTTTGCCATCGGCAGCAAATGCCATCGCGTTGCAGAGAGCACCAGACACGACAGCAGCGAACACGACCGCTCGTATACCTTCAAATGAAAAGCCTCTGCTGGGCGCCACCAATCAGTCGGTCGCCGCGCAGTCGAGCGATACTGGAACTGCGACTGTACCGCCGAAGATCTCTGCACCGACGGTGCCTACTCCTGACAAAACAGCTACAGTCGCTGATAGCGCAGCGCTTCCGCCCAAGTATGGCGACTTGGCGATGCCACCGAAGAACAACAGTACCAGCGTTAAGCCGGCCGTTCCGCTCGTTGAACCGCAGCGGATCACAAAGATCGTGGTCAGCGAGCAGCCAGGCACCGAGCCCGATGTCAAATTCACTCAAACGCTCGTCGATGCGCTGGGTTTGTGTCAGGAACTTGATGTCAACACGATTGAGATTCGTCGGCGAGTCGTCGAATCGCTGCCAATAAAAATCACCCGCGACAAGCTCGACATCTTTTCGTCGCTCAGCGGGGGCAGCGAGATTCGCTTCAAAGCCGCCGAGGCTCCGTTGATGCAGCGTGAAGCGATGATCGAACTCGGAACTCACCCGATTAAGCTGCGCAACCTTCACTTCACATGGAACGCGCGCAACACGGCGATCGAAGGCGGATCGCTAATGCGTCTAGCCTGTTACAACGGCAACGTGCAAATGACCGACTGCACGATTTCGATTACCAATCGTGCACAGCGTGAAGATGTCTTTGCCATCGATGTGCGAGACTACGAAGGCATGCTCGCAGGCCCTGCGGTAGCAACCAGCTCCGCCAATGACAGCGCGGTGGGCAGCACGCGACCCAGTGCGTCCAAAGATCGTCGCATTGGCAGCGCGTTTGTCCACGTGATCCTTAACAACGTCGCCGCCCGCGGTGAGATGACATTCATTAACTTGGCCGATCCGGTTCAACTCCAATTGGAATGGACGAACGGCATGCTGGCGGTGAATCGGCGGATGGTGGATGCCCTAGGCAGTGACAAACCGTTGCCGCTAGGCGGTACACCGATCGAGTTGTCGCTGAAGCAAGTGACCGTGTGGTCCAACGCGGGACTGTTACGAATGGTTCTAGGACCATCGGGGGCTTATCCGATGAGGATCAGTCGTAACTGTTCTGGCACCGTGT
>CAYWNG010000563.1:0-4550 GCA_964458685.1 uncultured Pirellulaceae bacterium | reverse complement strand
GGAAAAGTCGATCGAAGCGGTCTTCAAGAGCTGGATGACCAACAAGGCTGTGAAGTATCGCGAAATCGAGAACATTCGCGGCTTGCTGGGTACTGCTGTTAACTGCCAGTCGATGGTATACGGCAACATGGGCGATGATTCGGGTACCGGCGTTGCCTTTACTCGTAACCCAAACACCGGCGAGAACAAGTTCTTCGGCGAGTTCCTCGTGAACGCTCAAGGTGAAGACGTGGTTGCCGGTATTCGCACACCACAGCCAACCGAAGAGATGAGCAAATGGAATGACACTGTCTACAAGCAACTGATGGAAATCAAGGACATCCTTGAGAAGCATTACAAAGAGATGCAAGACATTGAGTTCACCATCGAGAAGGGAACTCTGTACATGCTGCAAACTCGTACTGGTAAGCGTACCGGTATGGCTGCAGTTCGCATCGCTTGTGAAATGGTTCGCGAAAAGCTGATCGAAGAAAAGGCTGCCGTACTTCGCGTACCTGCCGGCGACTTGACTCAGTTGTTGTTGCCAAGCTTCGACACCAACGCATGGGCCAAGGTTGAAAAGATTGCCAAGGGCTTGCCAGCTTCGCCAGGTGCAGCGGTTGGTAAGCTGGCCTTCACTGCTGAAGATGCCAAGGCTCGCGCGCTCAAGGGTGAAAAGGTCATTCTGATCCGCAAGGAAACTAGTCCCGAAGACGTCGACGGTATGCACGCTGCCGCTGGTATTTTGACGAGCACTGGCGGTATGACCAGTCACGCAGCCGTTGTGGCTCGTGGCTGGGGACGTTGCTGCGTCGCTGGTGCTGGCGCAGTTGTAATCGATGCCAAGGCAAAGACGGCTACGATCAACGGCAAGGTCTACGGCGAGAACGACACTCTGAGCATCAACGGTACTTCGGGTGAAGTTGCTGCTGGTGAAGTGAAGACCCAGCCTGCAAGTTTGTCAGGCGACTTTGCTGAGCTGATGGCTTGGTCCGACAAGTATCGCCGCTTGGACGTGCGCACCAACGCGGACTCACCAGAAGATAGCCAACGAGCTCGCGAGTTCGGTGCTCAAGGCATCGGACTTTGCCGAACCGAGCACATGTTCTTCGGTGGCGACCGAACTTTGGCAATTCGCGAAATGATCGTTGCCAAGACTGAAGAAGCACGACGCAAGGCTTTGGACAAGCTGTTGCCGTTCCAACGCAAGGACTTCGTGGGTATCTATGAAGCCATGAACGGTCTGCCTGTTACCATTCGTCTGTTGGACCCACCGTTGCACGAATTCGTGCCACACGACGAAAAGGGTCAAGCTGAATTGGCCAAGGAAGTTGGTGTTACACCAGCCGAGATTAAGGCTCGAGTCGATTCGTTGCACGAGTTCAATCCAATGCTCGGACACCGCGGCTGCCGCTTGAGCGTAACCTACCCAGAAATTCTTGAGATGCAGGTGCGAGCGATCGTTGAAGCTGCTATCGAGTGCAAGAGCAAGGGCGTTGACGCTCGTCCAGAGATCATGATTCCTCTGGTTGGAACCGAAGCTGAATTGAAGTTGCTTCGTGCCAAGACCGAAGAGACCATCGCGACAATCAAGAAGGAAAAGAACTTCACTGGCACGTTGGACATCCTCATCGGAACGATGATCGAAGTACCTCGCGCCGCGTTGACCGCTGATCAAATCGCCAACCAAGCTGACTTCTTCAGCTTCGGCACCAACGACTTGACTCAAATGACTTTCGGCTTTAGCCGTGACGACATCAATTCGTTCTTGCCTGACTACTTGAATCAAGAAATTCTTCCAATCGACCCATTCCAATCGTTGGATACCAGCGGTGTAGGTCAGTTGGTCGATATGGCTTGCAAGAAGGGCCGCAGCGTCAAGGACAAGTTGAAGCTGGGCATTTGCGGTGAGCACGGTGGTGATCCAGCTTCGATCGACTTCTGTCATCGCGTCGGCTTGGACTACGTAAGCTGCTCGCCGTTCCGCGTGCCAATCGCTCGATTGGCTGCAGCTCAAGCAGCACTTCGAGCCGCCAAGGCGTAGTTAGTCCTGTAGTAGCGAACGAGAATTTCGCTGCGAGTCGATGATTTCCAAACGAAAAAGCCCAAGCTGAAACGCTTGGGCTTTTTTGTTTGACTGTGAATGACGGTGAATTTCTACACTTCTCGCCGATCGCGAGAGCGACTGAACCCTATAGCTCTAGATGTCTTTTCGTTTGATTTCGCGAGTAAACGGGAGGGCGCCGCTCCCGCGAAGCCATATTGCTCCGCCGCCTTACGTTCACGAGCAATGGTACGCTGCTTAGGATGCTTGTGAACGTGGCATAGCGGCCGCAGAAAGCTCGGCAGGAGCCTCGCCCTTCCGGCGATCAGCGAGAAGTTTCGAAAAATCTGTTCATTGTCATACGAGCGCCTTATTTGAACGCATCTCCATCCCGCCGTTCCCAAGTTTTGGGATCGTATCGTTCGACGATTTCAGCGAGGGGAGCGCGATGCAGTAAGCAATCGCGAATTCTAATGATCGTTAGCGTTGTGTCGCGGTCATGTTTGCCGTCGACAATATCGTTAGCAAGGAGTTCTAGCAGCCTTGTTTGCAGCTTCGAGTCCGGCGCAATTTCAATGAATGAACTGCCTTGGATTGCAACGGGCTGTTTAGATGAACTCTTGGCTGTTGGAGTCCAGTAACCTGGATGGGGAAAGAAGAGAACAAGCTCGGCACCATTCTCCAGTGTAAAGAACGCAGCATGCGAGCCACCGTCGAAGCAAACGTCTAACGATTTGAACGTTAGCTTAGCTTTGCCGTCTAGAGCTGGTGGTGTCTTCGATTCAATTTGAACCTTCTCGCCTGGCTTTGCGTTGGGAGCATTCTCAATCCACTGAGCCGAGGCAAATCCGGTGATAACGATGCTGATCACGAGTGCAAGTATTGGTTTCATGATAGCTCCAAAAAGAAGTTGCAAATCTTGACTGAAAGGATCAAATTTCAACGAGTTCGACATGACTTTCTGAACTTAGAACAAGCGAATGGGTGCTTTGTAGGTGAGCATGGGATATCCTTCAATAAACGTCGATGCCTAAACGCCTTCGAAGTATCGCTTGATGCTCTTGGTTAATCGTATCTCCGCAATAAATGCGTTTTAGGTTCTTCAGTTTCCGCAAGTGTTTGATTGTGGATTCCTCGATCTCTTGATCTACATAGATCTGCTCTAGAGAGCAAAACTTTGAGAGTACTTCATAAACTGCACTAGAGATATTTGTGTTTTGGATAGCCAATTCTCGGAGGTTGGGTAAGCAGGCCAACTTTTTCAAACCGTGTTCGGAAATCTGGGTTCCTTCCAACTGCAACTCATGCAAGCTACTGCATTTCGAAAGTACACCAATTTGGTCGTCGTCAACTTTCGATAGAGTTAGTCCGAGAACTTCTAGCTTTGAAAGTTGCGAAATTGGTTCAATGTCTTGGATCGAGGCGTGCATTAGCTCGAGTCTCTTCAAGGAGCGAATTTGGCAAATCTCCTGCAACGACTTATCGGTAACGTTTTTTTCGTGCAGTCGCAACGAAAAAAACTTGGGGCAGCCAAGAAGCTCCGAAATGCCAGTCAACGTCACGCCAGTCTTGGTGAGTGATAAATGTTCAAGCTTTGAGTGCTTGCTTAGGTCCAGCCACGGTTTCCGAAGTCTCACGTCACTGACGGTCAACTTTCGCAATTTGGGGAAATCCGCGAACACTGAACAATCGAGTACTTTGCCTGCAGATTTTTGGACAACAACTTCAATCACGTTGCCTTTCGAATCATGCTCCCAAAATGAATTGTACTTCGCAAGATCATGAGAGTCTTGAATTCGTTCCATCGTCTTTCACCGAAACATTGCTAGGGGTTCAAAAGTTGTGAAACATACCACCGACGAAATGGTGCTTCTCGGGTGAGCCTAAACTACAAAGCGCCAAACGGCAACATTTACGGCGACAGCGAGCGTGATTCCAACAAGATCAATGATCCCCCACTTCGCGCCGCGGTTGTTGCGATAGAGTCGATTGAGCCGTTCCAAGATTGCCATCGCTGTGATCGAGATGGACAGTACACCGACCCAAGCGTTGCTCGGCGCTTTAGGAAACACAATTGAAATCAACACTAACAAGGCAGCGGGAGGTGCTAGAAGCAAAACGCTATCGTAGTCACGAGAAAATTTTCGAGCCGGATCATCGGGATGTTTTGCTAGGAGTGATTCGTGAATCTGTAACGCAGTCGAAAGGTTCTGATGCGTCACGAAAAAACGAGTGCAAAGTCTTTCGCGGTGAATCTTCACCTCGAGATCTTGTTGCACTAGTTGTTCTTTGAATTTCGTTGCGAGTTCTCGACTACGAATAGAGCAGACTGGAACGAAGTGGTCTGGCTTGAGACCTTCACCAGATTCGACATGACGATTCGCATCTGCAATTCGACGCAGTGTGTCGACTCGATTGGATGTCATACTCTTTACCTTGCTAAGGAGTTCGTTGATCTAATCCCAACCCGATGCGTTAGTTTTGAAGTTGCGCTATTTGGATTTAAGGCCGAAGGCCTGACCGTTTA
>CAYWNG010000562.1:0-4552 GCA_964458685.1 uncultured Pirellulaceae bacterium | reverse complement strand
CTAACAGAAGAAGGATTCCCAGCAAAGTGACGACTTGGAACGACGAGTAAGGTATTTCAGGGGAAGCCATCATCGCGCCGGGAGCGACCGATGGAGCCATTTCGGCGAACGCGTCGTCGGCATCGAAACCGCCTCCACCAGCGTCCATGTCCGCAAAGGCGTCCATGGGACCAGCATCAGGAATTGCCACTGCCGCATCGCCGAACTCGGACGAGTCCTCTAACTCGATCACTTGAGAACCGCTATCGTCGTCGTTCTCAAGTCCACCCGATGGCGACAATTGGAAGTCTTCGTCTTGTTGGAAATTGACACCACTGCCAATTCCGCTGCCTGATCCGCTTGCTCCTGATCCACCAGCGTCTGAGCCTTCCAAAGCAAGGTCCAAACCGCTAATGCCGCTGGCCGCGAGATCCAATGGTTCGTCTTCGAGCGAAATGCCGCTGTCCGCAGGGCTCATCAAATTGATGCCGCTATCAGCAGCCAACGCCAAGTCGCTTCCGCCTCCAAGAACAAGGTCATCTTCTAGTTGTAAGTCGTCTGAGAGATTCAGGTCGGAACCCAAGCCAGACTTGATCGCAGGATCGCTGTCGCCACGAATCAAGCCGCTCTTATCTGGTGAGAGCGACAATTCTGAACCGCCAGCAAGGTCCAATCCCGACAATGCACCTGATCCAAGCTCAACATCTGAGCCAGTTCCAGGTTTCAGCTTGGCGTCGCTACCAGAACCAAGTTTAGGAGTTGAACCGCTGAGCACATCAGAAAGAATTTCATCACTGTCTTCCATAGCCAACGACAATTCATCATCGTCGTCGTCACTGCTGGCAAGCTTCAATCCGCTCTCGTCCACTTGCGAAATTCCGCTTCCCGCCTTTGGCTCGCCAAGCGTTAGATCGGAGTTTGCGACTAAACGAATGTCGCTACTTTGTGGATCGACTTGTAAGGTAATGTCGCTGCCGTCGCCAAGCACAAGTCCACTGCCGCCGGTAAGTCCGCTAAGCGCTGAACCTAAGCCGCTCTTGTTTGTATCTGGGTCGAGCGAAAGGATTGAGGAGCCGGCTGGGTCTTCGTCCAGAACATCGCCATGCATTTCACTGGCAACGCGCTCGATCTCTTCGGGCTTGAACTTCCAGCTTGAGCCATCTCGATAGCCGAAAATCTCTCCGCGCGAGCGCATCTCGATCAATTGATCGGTGCTAACCCCCAGTTTTTTGGCAGCTTCCTCTAGGGTCACGAAATTCGACATGCTCTAACGAACTCCTTGGACAATCGAAAAGTGGCAAGTAACACATTCCTTCGATTGATCGCTCGTCCTGAGCTTCTACTTGGCGGAGAGAGTATGGATAAAAAACTAGATCTGATAGGCGACCCTCACCGCCTACGCTCTGCAACCATACTAACTACCGCAATCGGAAAAACGAAATTCTACCCACAAATTTTACGCTTGAAGCCGGAGGTTTAGAACCTTTTGTCAGTTTATTCCGACCATGCCGTAGCTTAACCTGACCCGGCTGCCCATCCGAATGTGGGGGTTAGGGCTGAACCCGCTTCAGTTCGCTTGGAGTTGGAGCCTGACCATTGAACTCCTCCATCCGCAAATCCCACATCTGGGCGCGGACGCTGCGTAGCTGGACTTTCCAGGTCTCGTACAAATGATAAACGGCCAAACTTCGGAGTGATTGGTCCAGAACGTCCAGTTGCTGAACCCCGTTTACCGTCGTTGTTGAAACCACTTGCATACTCGTTGCCGGAGGAGACGCCGATGTAGGCCCGAGTTGACTGTACAGTCGATTCGAGTTGACCGCACACCAAAGTGCACAGACCACAGCAATCGTCCCGAGCAGATTTCGATTGAGCCAATGTTTCATCGTTCACTTCCTTTCAGCAGTTGGGTTATCTGCTGCTATACCTTCTTTTTGGCCTCGGTGACAAGACAAAACTGACTAATGGGTGCGACTAGCTGATCGACTATTCGATAATGCGGGCAATCAGCCATCCACTGCTCTCAATTGCTGTCATAGATTCACTCACAGAATCAGCCTAGACACCGAAGGCGACGATCTTCACAATCCCCACCAGCCTTAGAGTCTATGACACCGTACCTACAGGGACGTAGTTATCGTGAATCAACCCAGACGTGATCATCGAAATTTTTTCCAGCGATCGCCATACACGCTGCCACTTCCATTTGCCACAATCGTTGGCTGTGTGTTGGCCAGCCTCTTTATTGGTCTGCTGATTAAAGGTCCGTACGATTTTGAATTGCTCAAACGCTATTGCCTTAGCCACTGGGTTTCCATCGTATCGGTCTACCTATTTTCGATCGGCTTAGTTGGACTGCTGGTAAAGTGGTACAGCTCCAGCCAACAATCGCGACTGGTCGGACGTTCTATCGCATCCTTACGACGATTGACCAAGGAAGGCGAAGAGGTTGTTGCTGCGAATCGAGTCGACTGGTTGTATGAAAGCTGGAATGCGGAACCTGAACCGGTGCGATCGAGCTGGCTGGGCGGTCGTTTAGTCGAAACACTGCAGATGCAGCAAAGCCGCGGTCGACGCAATCAAGTTGAGCAAGATCTCAAAACACTCGCCGATCAAACAGCCGACCAACAGCACGAAAGTTATTCGTTGCTGCGCATCGTTCACTGGGCTATGCCAATGTTGGGCTTCCTTGGAACGGTTCTTGGAATTTCGCAAACTCTTGGACAGTTGGACACCGAAGCCCTGGCGACTCAAGGTCAACAGGCGATGAATCAACTGACCGCTGGCTTGTACGTAGCGTTCGATACCACAGCTATCGCGCTAGTATTAACCATGATCAGTATGTTTATCCAGTTCGGAATAAATCGCATTGAACTTCGCCTGATGCAGCGCATCGATGGCGAAACCGAACGAGCCTTGGTGTCATTTTTGACCGTCGATCCATTCGACGCCGAAGACACTCTGTTGACTCCAGTTCGCGAAATGGCCAGCGACTTGGTCAATTGCGTTCGCGAGTTGGTAATCGAACAGGCCAGCTTGTGGAGTCGATCGATCAACGAGAGCCAACGTCAATGGTCCGAGTGGACGCAAAAGTTAACCAGCGAAGTCGATGTGCATCTGGTTGGCGCACTCGGCGAAGCGATGTCTAAACACTTGATGGGCCTAGAATCGGTTCAAGAAAAAACTGGTCGGCAGTTTGAAACTCGTCTGCAGCAATGGCAAACGACGCTCAGCGAACAGACTCGCGCGCTGCACCATCAGCAAAAAGAGATGGTTCAACAAACGGCTACACTTCAACAATTGATTCAGTCGACGGCTGACCTTAAAAAGCTGGAAGAGTCGATTAGCACCAACTTGCGAACGATCGAAGAGGCTGGCAACTTTGAAAGAGCCGCTGGTCGAATCGATACCGCCACACAATGCGTCGCTGAAGCGGTAGCCATGTTAGCAACCAGCTTGGAACGCGCTGGACTGGTTCGCGCCGTTCCCCAACGACCACGACCTGCTAGAAAATCGGAGGCAGGCGCTGTTGATCCAACTCAAACCGATGAAGTCGCTACGATTCCAATCTCTTCGGCTCGCGGACAAACTGGCGAGTCGACGGCGAAAATTGCTGAAGCCGATGCAACTGCTGGATCTGCTGAATCTATCGAATCTCGTTCTCAGAATAAACGAGGCAAAGCCGCATGAGCCGACGTAGCGAGTCTCTCGCTCCTTCACTCTTTCCCTTCCTAGCAGTGTTGCTGTGCACCATGGGCGCCTTGGTGTTGATGCTACTGCTGTTGGTTGTGGGAGCTCAATCGTCCGCCAAAGAGGTCGCCGAGAAGATTGAAGATGAATTTGAGTGGGAACAGGAAAAGCTACAGCTCGTCAAAAGCAGCTTGGTCAAGCGTTACGAAGAGACGAAGTACGATATCGAAAGCAAGCGACTGCATCTGCAGAACATCGAACAGCATATCCAAGAGTTGACCGAAGAGCTTGAGGAGCTTGAGAAGACCGCGATAGCCGCCGAGAAAAGCCGCGACGAGAAAATCGAATCACAGAAGAAGGAACGCGATCAACTTCGTGAAGCCCTAGAAAAGCAACTCGCTGATGCCAAGAAGAAGATCGAATCCAAATCCAAAGATCCCAAGGGCGACAAGCCTATCTTCGCCATTATTCCATACGAAGGTGCCAACGGGACTCATCGACGTCCGATCTATCTTGAGTGCAACGCTAAAGGTCTAGTCGTCCAACCTGAAGGTGTTGTGCTTTCACCAGCCGACCTCGCACCGCCTTACGGTCCTGGTAATCCGCTGGACTCTGTGCTGCGAACCATTCGCGCCGAGTATCCTTCGACGTCGGGCTCACTAACTAGCAATCCTTATCCTTTGCTGGTCGTTCGTCCGAGTGGCATCAAGAATTACATGATGGCTCGGGCTGCGATGAGCGGCTGGGACGATCAATTTGGTTACGAACTCATTGGCGAAGAGATGGAGCTAACCTTCCCAGCCGGCGCTCCCAATCTTGAGAAGAAGATTGTCAGCGCGATCGAAACAGCCCGCGAAAGACAAGCCGCGTTGGTGATGGCGAT
>CAYWNG010000561.1:0-4554 GCA_964458685.1 uncultured Pirellulaceae bacterium | reverse complement strand
GAGCACACTAGCGTCTGCAAACCGCGCCGAAGGATTCTTGGCTAAACAGTGTTTCAAACAGACTCGCAGCGGTTCGGCGAGTTCCGACAGCTTGCCGTCGAAATCAAGCACGGCTTCAGCAGCTTGGCCTAACGTGTTGGCAACATCGCTTCCTTCGACAGGCGGCGCGCCGACGATCAACCACCACCACGTTGCGCCCAGCGCATAAACATCGCTAACCATGCTGGGCGGTTGTCGCGGGGCAAGAAACTCGGGTGCCAGGAACGAAGCTAACCGTAGTCCGTTCAAGTGTTCGCCCAACACGCCACTCGTTCCCGGCTCGACGCTAGCCGTCCAAACGGAGATCGGGTCACAAACTAAAGTCGCTCCGTTCGTATCATCCCAGTAGATGCGGTCGGGTAACACGCGTCCATGGACAACGCGCCGTTGGTGCATCGCGGAGAGTGCATCGGCAACCTGCTTGATGATTTGTGTTGATTGCGCAATGGTTGGTCGTGACTGTTGAAAGAGTTCGGCGAGCGAACTGCCGACAACTGGAGCGACTCGCAACTGCAATTCGCTGCCGACCATCTCGGGCATCTCGACCACTTGCAAATGTGGATTGCGAATCTGCGCGAGCTGGATACCACGCGGAAGCGAAGGTGCTGAACTCTGGAGGCTCTGCATCTCTTGACCCGTCAACCAACGAGCCCAACGCGCGGGAGGCTGTTCGCCTTTGGACGGGTCGATCTTGGTGATCTCCAACCAGCCTTGCCACTGCGGTTGCTTGACTTTGCTGAGCACATTCCAAGGGCCGCGTTTGAGCGGATCGGTGGACTGACCAGAAAGCACTTTAGCTTGATACTTCGTCAGCTTGCCAATGTCGATCAGCTTTTGCAGAACCTTCAATCCATCAGCAGTCTCCGCAGCCGGAAGATGTTTGGAAACTTCAGCAGCCCACGACCGACATTGCATGGCAGATGCAATGCCCTCGGCTGCGATACGTTGCCAAAGTTCAAGGCTAGATACGCTCATAGGACCAGGAAGTTAGAGTTGAAGCTGAAGATAGGTCTATTCTAACTAAGTCCGTTAGTTCGTTGACTGCAAGTTGAGCAAAAACTCGGTCTGTTGCAGCAGTTCGTCGCCAAATTGCAATCGAATCACCTGCGTCTCTTGAAGCTCACGGATCGTCTTGTCGTGCTCCAAGATCACCTCGCGGGCAATTCGGCCAATTCTTCGGCGGCTTAGTGTGACCGTCAGTACAACCATGCAATAGATTAGCAAAGGCAGCACCGAAAGCAGAAGGCTGGTAAAAAATAGTCCATAGCTGGGATGGGGAAATTCATCGATGTGTACCTTCTCTTTTCCAGCCCATACACCCCATGTGGCATCGAAATAGTCGCGATAGAGCGTATAGATCGGTGCGCTCATCATGCCCCAAAACATGATCACGCCGATAACAGCGGTGACTTGAATAAGCCATCGATGTACCGAATTTTGCTCAATCGTCGTGTCGAAGATTGCCTGACTGCGAGACTGAAGCTGGTCGAGTCCCAGCAGTCGAACTTGGCTGAGGTTGTTGGGCAAAGATCCAACCTGTTGCTCGCGCGGTCTGAGCTTCATCACCGCTCGATGGAACTGGTCGCAAAGCGGATGGAGGCGTTCTTCGACTTGCTGTTGCGTGCGAGTGCGAATTCCGTCCTGCACTTCCGAAGTAAACTCGCGACTCTGCCGAACGTTCTTAGCCCAACTGGCCAGCGCGCCGAATAGACTGGGCACGCTTCCAGCCAACGCGAGAACGATTCGATCCCACGCGCCATGCGTCAAGTTGAGAATCGATAAAACAGTGCGATAGGGAAAGAACATGACCGACGTGTCGCTAACCAGTCGGGCTCGCAGCCGCATTCGAATGCCAGTTTCTAGAACTTCTTGACTTCCTAGCAACGACTCAATGACTCGCGTCGGCAGAAGCTGCGTCTCGCGATGAAGCTGCTCCACGGCTTGCGCTAGCTGCGGAAGCTCGCGCGAGATTAACTGGTTCACTTCCGATCTCAGGCGAGTCGTCGCGGATTGAAGTCGTGATTCGCGCGAGCTGCGAAGGGCCTTTTGAGCTACACCTAGCTCGCTGAGCCTATCGAGAAGGCCTGATCGGAGTACACTGGCCGAAGCTGCTTCATCTCCTGTGATTTCAAAGTCTGGAACTTTGAGTTCAGTGGCGATGGTTGAGTGCGGTGCCATCGTTGCCAATTGGTCGCGGAGAGTTCTCAAGTCAGCAGCGAGACCCGCGTCGTTGAACTCATCCGGTTCGACCGAGGTGATGATCGGTATGCAAATCGAGCCATCGATCTGTCGTGCTAGGCTGAGGTTCGCGGCGGCGCGGAGTTGATCGCGGGCTATGATTAACAGCTTAACAGGCGCGAGCGACAGCGATTCTTTGGCGATACGAGCTGACTGTGGGTTGGCATCGGTTACGCCAGGAGTATCAAGCAAGACCAGCGGCTGGCCAATCTCGATCATTTCGCTGGTCGAACAAGGGTGATAGATTTCAATTGTCGTATCCAAGCCATCGGGCGGCACCGGACCAATCCAGACTAACTTGGTGGTCGCATCATCTTGCAGATCGCCGCTTCTCAAACGATTGCGGATGGCTTCGCTGCGAATCAAATTGCGAGCCGTCCATGTCTTGCCTTGCCCCTTCGCACCAACGATAGCGATCAGCAGCGCCTGGATGCCTCGACCAGCCTGAATGTTCTCCAAGTCTTTCTCGTACTGCGAACACGCCTGCATGACCTGATTGGCGATAGGCGATTCGCCAAAGACGGCGGTTGTAGCTTCGGCAATTCGCTTAGCTACCGGGTGTTGCAGTTGAGTCATGCGTGCTTGGGGGTACGTGTTCGTTGACTTGTTGGCGGCTGGCAAAGCAGTCAGGGACTAGAACAGATTAATCCAGACTAGACCTTGGCTGCATCAGGGATTTCAAAGCCAGCTCGATTGCGATCCTTGAGCAGTTTGTTGGCCTTATCAGCAAAATCACCAGTGTGCTTCTCTGTCTTGGGATCAAAAGTCAGTACGGGACCTACAGTGTACTCTGAGCCTTCAACGGGCACGCCGACTCCATCTGCCATAATTGAGTGTAGCTTTGAAAAATGCTCGTAAGCGTCTTTGTTATCGCCATAGCGGCCTGACTTAAGATCGAAGGGAAGCTGTTGTCCGAGGCGATACGAGTTATTCATCAGGTGGCCAAGCACGCAACCGTAATGTGCGTCGTAAACACTGCCATTGGCCATCTTCGGATCACCAGCGCGGCAAGCAGCTATAAACGAGCCCCAATTGCCTCCTGGAGTTATATCACCATCGGGCACATCGACTGGGACACCTTCGGTGCTGCCCTTTTCGTAGTACATACCACGAATGATCTTGCCGCCATCTTCAAAGTAGTATTCGTTCTCGACCTGTTGTTCGTAACCTTTGTAATTGACATTACGGACGTTGAAGAATACCTGTTGGCCGTTGGGGTACTCGGCCATTGCAAACATCGTATTGGGTGTTTCGCCTTGATCTTTCCACTGAAATCTTCCTCCAATGGCCATCGTTCGAACTGGATGTGTTTGATCGGGGTCGATAGCCCAGCGGGCAATATCCAGTTGATGGGTGCCTTGGTTGTTCAAATCACCGTTACCGGTCAGCCAAAACCAATGCCAGTTATAATGCACGAAGTTGCCGTGAAACTCTTGGATGTCCGCGGGGCCTCGCCACATGTTCCAATCCAAGCCCTCGGGTGGATCCGACACAGGCTTGAAGCCGATCGAACCGCGAGGCTTGCAGCAGTAGCCGTAAGAGATCTTCAAGCGACCGAACTTGCCAGCGTGAATCGCTTCGTGGAGTCCAGCGATCTTGGCGTTGCTTCGATTTTGTGTGCCGTGTTGAATCACTACGCCATACTTTTCTTGCGCGGCAACACACACGCGACCCTCGCCCACATCGTGACTCATCGGCTTTTCGACATAGACATGCTTGCCTGCCTGAGCGGCCCAAATGGTGATCAACGAGTGCCAGTGATTGGGCGTTGCTACTGAGATAGCATCAAGTGTCTTGTCGTCCAAGGCTTGTCGCACATCCGCGGCCGTTTGAAACTTACTCTCGCTCTTCTTCTCAAGCTGACCAGCCACATTACCGAGCACTTGAGGGTCGGGATCAACCAGCCATGCGATCTCAACATTCGATTGACTGCTCCAACCGCCAATGTGACTTTGGCCACGACCATTCACGCCTGCAACGCCAATTCGCAAGCGTTCGTTGGCACCGATGATATTCCCCGAGCTCTTCGTGCCCGAGATCATCAAGCTGCTACCAACAGCGGCAGTTGTCGTTAAAAAGTTACGTCGCGAGCGATTTGAGGCGGGTGAGGCTTTCGATTGCATAGCTTTAGGCCTTTGAGTTGGAGGGATTACGGTGGAGGGACTAAGTTGATGAGGTGGGAGAAAGTCTATTTTAGCACGAACCCGCCACATTGCAGCTTTGGTAGGTCAAACTCCTGCCGGGTTTGACCACGTTTGACTTTGCTACTGGGCAGGC
>CAYWNG010000560.1:0-4574 GCA_964458685.1 uncultured Pirellulaceae bacterium | reverse complement strand
GAAGATGTACTTGATGTCTTGGATGCTGTTAAGCAGGTTGGCTTCGAGCCGCTTTATGTACAACCAGCGCACCTAAGCCTGGACGGATTTTTGCCGGTCAATGCAATTCCTCAACTGTCAAACATCTTGGCAAACTTTAGTGTTGGAGTTGGCCCCAATCTGCGACCGATGACTAGCGTTGGCAGCGTGACTAGCGAAGCGGATATAGTTCTGCAGAGTCGAAGACTACGCGAGTCGTTACCAGTTGGTTATAACGGCGCTGGAGTGCGAATTGGCGTGCTTAGCGATAGCTACAACAACCTAGGCGGGGCCGCTGCAGACGTTACTTCGGGAGACCTTCCTGCTGTTGTTACAGTGGTGCAAGACTTGGGAAGCGGTGGCTCGGACGAAGGACGGGCGATGCTACAACTAGTTTACGATGTGGCTCCAGGATCGACCCTGGGATTTGCTACAGCGTTTGTCGGTGGACAAGCTGGTTTCGCTGCGAACATCAATGCTTTGGCAAATTCCAGTGGCTTCAACGCTGATGTTATCACCGATGACGTCTTCTACTTCGCTGAGCCCTTTTTCCAAGATGGCTTAATTGCCCAAGCCATTGATAACGTTGTGCAGAACTCAGACGTGGCCTACTTCTCTTCCGCAGGAAATCTCTCCGACCAAGCGTTCGAGTTGAACAATCCAACGTCGCACGGAGCAGTAAGCGTCGGTGGTTCAGCATTCGGAATCGCGACCTACAACATGACAAACGCGATTGATCTAAACCCCGGCGCTGGTTCAGACGCGAGGCAATCGATCACATTGAACAATGGACAGCGAGCAATCATTGGTTTGCAGTGGGATTCCCCGTTCTATTCTAGCGTTACAAACGATCTAGACCTATTCTTGGTAGACCAGACGAACAACGAAATTGTTGCTGTTTCGGCCGGCGATAATATAGCCAACGACGAGCCAGTTGAAATTGTCGGCTTCACCAACAACACCGGCGCAGCGCGCACTTACGAGATCGTTGTTGAGCTGTTTTCAGGATCGATGCCAACGAAATTGAAGTGGGTGAACTTCGGTGCCAACAATTCGGGACCAATCAACACGATTGAATACGACACCAATAGCCCCACGATTACTCCACACTCAGCCGCTGTCGGTGCTATGTCCATTGGTGCCGCACCGTACTTTAACCAATTAACGCCCGAAAGCTTTACGTCGTTAGGCCCAGCCACGATTCTGTTTAGCAGCAACGGAACTCCGATTGCTCCCACCATCCGCGCAAAACCAGATCTGGCCTCGATTGATGGAACTAATACAACCTTCTTCGGAAGCGATGCCGAGGGTGATGGTCGGCCAAACTTCTTCGGGACTTCTGCTGCAGCGCCTCATGCCGCAGCAGTCGCTGCTCTTGTGCGTCAAGCCAATCCAACATTCACCGCTTCGCAGGTCTACAATCGCTTGAAGCAAACTGCCTTGGATATCGGCGCTGCGGGCGTGGATAACTTAACTGGCTTTGGGTTAACCAACGCCTTTAAAGCGGTCTATCCAGATGTCGTCCCAAGCACTCTGCCAACGTCTGTCAACTTTGAGTCTGGTATCAATCAACAATGGGAAGTGTTCAGTAACTTCAATGGAAGAGTTTGGTCACGCCCCAGCGGTGGAGCCGGTGGCAATCAATTGGCGATGGATACATTTTTCGGATCTAGCAATAGCCTGAATGAAGCTATCCTGCACTTCAATCCGGGAGGTATTCAAGATGTGCAATTGACTTTTGACAGTCGTGAATTCGCCGACGAAGACAATGTGATGCCAGCTACATTCACAGGCCGAAGCAATTCAGATGGAGTGGCCATGAGTGTGGATGGAACCAATTGGATTCGCTTGGTCAGCCTAACCGGTGCGAACTCTACATCAACTCTATCAACCAAAACCTTCAACCTTGGCCAAATAGCGCTCGCCAATGGCCTCACCCTCGGTTCGAATGTTCGCATTAAGTTCCAGCAGTTCGACAACTCACCCATACTTAGCGATGGAATTGTTTTCGACAACATCACCATCGCCAAAGCTCCCAATCAACCACCATCGTTCGGACAAGCCAGTTACGCCTTTACCCTTCCTGAAAATCTAGGCACTGGCGCTACGGTTGGTTCAGTTTCGGCTACAGATCCTAATCTGGGCGATGCGTTGTTGTTTAGCTTGACGGGAAGCGGTTCGAACAACTTTGTGATCAACGCATCCACAGGCGCGATAACGATAGCTGCTGGAGCAAGTCTCAACGCGGTCCTGAATCCTACCTACAGCTTGACGGCAACTGTAACCGACGGTCAAGCCTCAGTGAACGTCCCGGTGACATTGAACATAACTCAGGTCAATGAAGTTTCCGGTAGCATCGTCTACTACAAGGGCTCGGCCTTCGCAGGCTTTGGCGTCCCTTCGGCCTCAGATCCAACCATCGCGATTGCAAAATCTGGAGCGAGTCCAGTCGCTCTGCGCTTCTCAAACATGACCAGCACTTCCCTAGGCATCAACGGCGTAGTGTTGGATATTGCTAGGATGCCTGGCACCGCTTTGACCGCAGCAGATTTTGTGTTTCGAATGAGCCCCACAGGATTGTTCGATACTGCAACGAATCCTCCTAGAGGTTGGGAAACAGCGCCAAATCCGAGCGGCATTTTTGTGACTCCAGCAACTGCCACCACACCGGCGAAGGTGCGTGTTGAGTGGAACAATGGCCAGATCGCGAACCGTTGGTTGCAAATCCAAGTGCTCAACACAGCTCAAACAGGTTTGCCAGTGACTCAAGTCTTCTATCTTGGCAACTTAGTTGGTGAACTTAACGGCGTGGAAGAGGTTCCGAATGCTCTTTTCGTAAACAACAGCGATTTGACACGCCTCAATCCAATTGGCGGCGTTGCTACGGTCGGCGAGCGACGTGATGTCGACAAGAACAGATTCGTCCTTAACTCCGACGGACTGCTCGTACGCAACAGCGTTAATGCTGGCCGCTCGCTACGTTTGATCACGATTCCAGTCGCTGGTTCGGCCGATGAAGGTCGCGTCAACGGCAGTGGCGGCGGTGGTGGTACAGGCTTGTTCGGCGCTCCGTTAGTTGGCGGTGGCGGTGGAAATGGTGGTGGAAATGGCGGAGGTATTGGTGGCAGAACAGAGGACCAGTTCGGCGGCAATGCAAGTGGCGGCGGTTCGACGGCGTCATCGCTCACTGGAACCGGCAACAATGCTAAATCCAGCGGTGGAAATCAACCAATACTTCAGAAATCTTCTGGTTCCACAGCGGGCAACACAGCGACTCTTGCAGCCGTAACTTCCAGCAACAAGGCGGGTACAGCTAACTCAACCGCCAAGATTGATTCAGTGTTCTCCAAGTTCGATGAACTAGACGTTGAAGGGCTGCTCAAGATCTGAGCCATGAATTCCAGCGAAGGAATGTGATGCAAAGCGCGCAACTCAATTCGGTTTCAAGGCAACTTGCTTGCGTTTGTTGGCAGGTTGCAATCCTTATCGCGTCGTCATGCTTGGCTCAAGAGCCTTCCACAAAGAACTCAGATTCGCCGCTTGGTTTTTCGACGGACTTAGTGCCTCAGCGACCTTGCGTCGAAGTCGAAGGTGGATACTTGATTCCCTACTCGATGCGTATTCCGGGAACGGAAGTGCATTTCGAGATGGTCCCAATCCCCGGCGGCGTTGCGACGATCGGAAGCCCTGCGAACTCGCCGGAACGTCGCGCGGATGAAAGTCCGCAAATCAAGGTTACTATCGAGCCGATGTGGGTGGGTAAGTGTGAAGTCACTCAAGCCGAGTACGATGAGTTCATGCGGATGGATCTACTGTTTCGTTCGTTCGAGAAACGTGGCATTCGCAAAGTCACCGCGGAAAATATGTCGATGGCTGTTTCAGCTCCGACACAGTTATACGACGTGACGTTTCGTACCTCGGTTGGCAACGGGCCAGACTTGTCCGCAATTGGAATGACACAATTTGCCGCCAAGCAGTACACAAAATGGCTCGCTTGCTTAACTGGGTTGCAGTATCGATTGCCAACAGAAGCGGAATGGGAATACGCTTGTCGAGCCGGAACTTCAACGGAATATCACTTCGGCGATAATGAGAAGGAACTCGACCAGTACGCTTGGTACCTGAACAACTCCGAGGAGCAGCTTCATCGCAAAGCCAGCAAGGCTGCGAATCCATGGGGGCTACACGATATGCATGGCGGTGTCCGCGAGTGGACCATTGATGGATACACTGCCAGCGGCTACCAGGCTCTGGAAAGACGTGAATCGCCGGTCCATTTCTTAGACGCTATTCAGTGGGCAAAGACTCCTGATCAACGCGTTGCCCGCGGGGGAAGCTGGGGCGATAACGCAGCAGAGCTTCGAAGTGCAGCAAGGTTCAGCTCCAACGATAAGGAGATGAAGGCGGAAGACCCAGAGTTGCCACAAAGTCCATGGTGGTATACAACTGATCCCGCACGGACGATCGGTTTTCGCGTCGTGCGCTCCTTCAAGGAGCTAGACAACGCGACAATTAAGAAGTTCTACGATCCAGATCACCAGGACATTATCGACGAT
>CAYWNG010000559.1:0-4574 GCA_964458685.1 uncultured Pirellulaceae bacterium | reverse complement strand
TAGCGGCTTGAAGCAATAAAAGTCGCTCCCGTTTCCAACGGGATTCTTTCGCTTTGGCTGGATTTACTTCGCAGTCAACTCAGGTGCAATCATCACGAACTAACTTCAAGTTACTTGGTTGACTAAGTCTCGGCGTAGCCGAGTGAATGTGGTTGATCCGGAAAGAAGGAAATCCTGTCGGAGACAGGAGCGACAATTAAAAGTCGCTCCCGTTTCCAACGGGATTCTTTCGCTTTGGCTGGATTTACTTCGCAGTCAACTCAGGTGCAATCATCACGAACTAACTTCAAGTTACTTGGTTGACTAAGTCTCGGCGTAGCCGAGTGAATGTGGTTGATCCGGAAAGAAGGAAATCCTGTCGGAGACAGGAGCGACAATCAAAAGTCGCTCCCGTTTCCAACGGGATTCTTTCCTTTTTGCTGGATTAACTAACTTCGACGCAGTCAACTCAGGTGAGATCACCACGAACTGACTTCAAGTCACTTGGTTGACTAAAGTCTCAGCCTAAACAAATGGATGTGGCTGATCCCGAAAGAAGAAAATCCTGTCGGAGACAGGAGCGACAATTAAAAGTCGCTCCTCGGCGAAGCTGCAGCGGGCACGCTTTGAAGATAGCCGACTAAGTCTACAACTTCGCTATCGCTAAGATTGCTGAGCAACCCGTCGGGCATCATCGATACCGAAGCAATCTCTCGTGATTCAATCGAAGATTTGGTCAGCAAGATAGGATCGGTCCGGTCGGCTACATGGAGCTTCAGCGTTCTGTCGTTCTCTTCGCTGGGAATACCGGAAAAGATTCGACCATCGTCCGTAAGGATGATGTGCATGCGATAGTCGTCTTGAATGATGGCACTGGGCGTCAGCATGTTGCTGAGCAGATACTCCAAATTGCCTCGGTTAGCACCGGTGATGTCGGGACCGATCTTTCCGCCGACTCCCTGAAGTTGATGGCAAGCCGCACAGGTCTTTGTGAACAGCTTGCTACCGTTGGCTAAGTCGGCCTTGCTCAGCCGAGCCTCGTTCAATAGCTCGCGATACTTAGCAAACATCGCTTCCTTGTCGGTCGATAGTTCGTCGATAGGCCCCCATACGTCCACAAATCGATTTCCGACGACTCGGCGTAATAATCGAGCGACGTGAGCCGGAATGTCACGCTTGGGGATCTTACCGTCGCGAAGAGCGTTGGTCAGCTCCTGCGCATATCGGCCTCGAGCAGATAAGGTATAGATCGCCTCCTGCTTTTCCTCGGCGCTAAACCCGCCGTAGCCGCCAAGCAGCGCCTTGGCAAACTTGACTTCGTCGTACGATGCTATGGCCCGAATGACATCGCGACGAAGTGGCTGTTCGTTAAGCAACTGATCAAGGTCCGACTTCAACTCAGCGCGCTTGCGTCCGGCTAATTGCAAAAGCGCTTGTCGCCGATCTTCGATACTCGCTGTTCGATTGCGCAAAGTGGTTAACATCTGAGCAGCCGCGACGCTATCACCGAACTGCTGCGAAAGTTGTTTGGCAACGGCTGCGACTTCGCCTCCACGAGCTGTAAGCTTAGCCTCTGTTTCGCTCCACGATTTCGGCGCGGAGATATCGAATCTTCCCTCGGTAGCGTCGCGAACTCCGAGCAACATGGGTAACTGTGAGTCGGTTTTGATGTTTCCCAGCTTCGAAACTAACAGCTCCATGCGATCGCCATCGCACAGTCGTCTAGCTACATGGCGCGAAACCATCGACAACTTGGCCTCGGCGGCAAGCGCGATTGCGCGGTCTGGATTCTGCATTACCAGACCCTCTAGGGCGAACCATATCATCTTGGGAATGTTATGATCTGCTTCGTCTTCGCTTCGCTTTGACAATTGTTCCAAAAGTTTCCATCGGTCTTCGGCCGCAATGCGCTGTGAAGCGGCAGCTAGATACAAGCGGACTACAGCCGACGAATCCGACTTAGCCATTTGCTGCATCTTTGTAACACCGTCGGGCGACGCTTTGAAATCCTCGCAGGCAAGCTGAATCGCCCAGGCTCGAACATATTCGTCCTCGTGGTCCAGCAACTTAGTCAATTGTTGAGCGTCAATCGACTGGGTTGTGTGCAAGGCCCACAGCCCACGCAGCCGAATCGCAGTCTCCGACGAATCGTTGAGGCACTTTTGTAGTTCATCGATGCACTCGCTGCTAAGCTTTTGAGTTTGACTCCTGTGGCCTAAGATCACTCGAGAAAAATTCGCATGCCAAGCACTGGACTGGCGTTGTAGTTTGGCTAAGTCGAGATCCGAGAGCTTGTTCAAGTCGTCGAAGCGATGCGGGAACTCTTTTGCCGCCGAACTCTTTGGGCTGAAGCGGAAGATTCGGCCAGTTTCTTTGTTCAAGACCTCTTTGCCACAAATGTCGGCGTCGTGCCAGTCGAGTGCATAGACTGCGCCTTCGGGACCAACTTCGATACCGAATCCAATCCACTGCGCGTTATTGGCAAGTGCGAAATCGTCACCATGCTTGCCGGTATAGCCGCTGCCTTGCCGCGTAAGAATGTCGGTGAGCACAGCGTGTTCGTGAATGTTCGCCATGAAGATCCGACCGTGGTACTTCGTATCGAAAGCATCCGACTGATAGACGCGAGCCCCACCGTGCGCGGAACGGTGGCGGTGTTGAGCGATCGTCTTGATGTCGTTGTAAACGTACGGATTAAAGTGGCTGCCTCCTTGACGATGGTAGATGCCTCCTGGAATCACATGCCACAAGTGCGGAATGACGCAAGCAGTGATGAAGAGCTGTCCGTATTGATCGTGATCGATTCCCCACGGATTGCTAAAGCCATGCGCGACGACTTCAAAACGTTGCTTCGTTGGATGATATCGCCACACACCGCCGTTGATATCCACGGGCTGATCGTCAAATTCAATCTTCGTCGGGAAAGGATCATTGTGCTTGTAGAGTTTTCCAAGGCCCTTCGGCTTGCCTACCTTGGATGGCGTTGCGAACCCTTGCAAGCCGTACAGCCAACCATCTGGTCCCCAGTGAAGGCTGTTCAGCGTCTCGTGGCGATCCGCGATTCCCCAACCCGTCAATCGAACTTCGATCTTCTCCATGTCGGCGCGATCGTCGCCATCTTGATCGGGAACGAACAGCAGATTGGGTGGTGCTCCCAACCACAGCCCACCCATCCCAACAGCGATGGCCGAAGGAAACGGGATTCCTTCTAAGAAGACCTTTTTGGAATCAGCAACGCCATCGCGATCGGTATCTTCGAGGATAACAATCTTGCTACTACCGTCGGCAGAGAAGCCGGTTTGTCGAGTTTCATAGTCGCGATTTTCAGCAACCCAAATACGACCTTTCGCGTCCCAACAGAATGCCATGGGCTGAGCGATCATCGGCTCGGCAGCGTACATGTTGGCCTGAACTCCCTCTTGCAAGGTCATAGCTTCCAGTGCCTTTTGAGGCGTGAGGAATTCGGCTTGTCGACCTTGCTGTTGAGCGAGTCCCCAAAGCACGCTATCGCTCTGTCCGCTGAAGTCGGACCACAGAGCCGTAATCTCCGTGTCGGACAGCTCGCCGGAGTATGCGATCAAGCGATGTCGAATGACTTCCTGTCGACCTTTTTCAATCTTCCAATCGCCCGTACGGGCTCGCACGGGCCCAACGCCCAGTTGCCCATCGACGCGCCAGTGTTGAGGATATCCCGCGTTGCTCGGATGATCGAAAATTGCAAAGTGAAGTCGATCTTTGCGATCAGAAACATTGACTCCCACATCCAACCACACCGAACGTTCACCCTCGGCTCGCGAGTCTCGCTGCCGCGCGCTGTTGACTACCGCACCGCCCAATTGACTGGACCAAGGCATACGAAGAAACAGCCCGCCATAGTCGTACTTGCCCACCGTGACGTCTTGTTCAGCTTGTCCCATCCATTGCAAGTCTAGCACATAGCGGTGCGTTTCGTCGCGGAGCGTCCAAATCTGCGATTGTCGCAAAACGGCCTTACCTTCTCCATCCAACAAATCGTAAACAGTCTGCCACTGCACGCTGTCACTCGTCGAACTAGCCGAAGCCTTGAGAATCGATACAGAGACACGTTTCCAATAGTCGCCTTCGGGGTGATGAAAATAGTCGCGACCGTTGACTCGAGTGAATCCCCAATACAAACCAGTCTGATGCTTGTGATGTTGTGGACTGAACTCGGTCATCAAGCCGTTTCCATCGGGAGCTGCGATCGGATGGAGGTACGGTCGAAAGTCTGGCTTGGCAACTTGCGTTATGATCGGCTTGTCGGAGCCATCGCGGACGATGCGGACTTCGTTGCCATCGTCGCTGAGCGTCGCTCGTAGTGTCGTTTGCCGAGCTACGGCAGGCTTATCGAAAGACGATGCCAGTAGAACGTTGAGCGCAAGTACGCTCAAGAGTATTCGACGAAGTATGACGGGAGAGCTAAGCATGGATGTGCTTCTTGTTACGGCAGGAGTCTTGAACGGCAGAATGACGAGGGCGGGGATCAAATGGTCTAACTGATCCCAACTGGCTCAAAGTATAACCAATATCGTATTGTTCTGCTCTGCGTAAGATTGCTTAACGGCAAGCCGTAGGCG
>CAYWNG010000558.1:0-4609 GCA_964458685.1 uncultured Pirellulaceae bacterium | reverse complement strand
CGTTGCGGCTAGTTCAGAACGGCCACTGGCCGCCTAAGCGGGACGCTCTCTAACGGCTTGCGGCTAGTTTCAGTGCTTTCATTGAGACTCTAAGCCGGACAGTCTTTACTGCGTGGCGGCTGGTTGCAAGCTTAAAGTCGTTTGAAAACGGTGATGACATCTTGAGTCGCACCGTTGATTAGGTTGGGCTTATCGATCTCGTAGCCAAAATCGAAGTAGTCTACCGGTTCCCATAGATCGGCAACCGACTTCATCAAAGACTGGAACTGCTTCAATGTGTACGATCGCAAGCGAAGTACGTCATTGATCTTCAGCGTTTCAGTCGGAGTGTAGATGTCGAAGCGGATACCGAAGCACTCGAGTCGCTTCTTCGGATCCTTGGAAACGGGCCACATCTGTGTATTGATCGTCGTTTGGCCTCGCTTTGCCGACCAAGCTTCTTCGTCGTCGGCTTCCCCATGAGTTGGAGTCAGGTGGAATCCAAGAACGTAAATTCCGCCGGTTCGGATCGCGTTGGCCATCGATACTAAGTGTCCTTTGGCCGCGTCTTCGCTCAGTAGGTGGCGAAAGCTGTTGATTGTATTGAAGCCGACGTCAAACGGCTTCTCGACTTCAAAGTCGGACATGTCGCCCACTTGGACTCGTCCCTTGAGCTTCAAACGCTTGAGTCGAGCGTTGCAAAAGTCGACGGCCTTGTCGTTCAAGTCGATGCCGCCGACTCCGTAGCCTTCCTTGCCCAAGCGATAGAGCAAGCGTCCTGTTCCGCACGCAGGTTCGAACAATCGCTTGACGCGGCCCTTCACGTACTTTTTGAAACAGCCTTTCAAAAAGTTCATTTCAGCGGTGGTGTCACTGCCGAAAACGAGGTCGTAATACTTGGGAAAGTCGTAGATGCTGGCTTTTGTAGTTTTCATGGGCAGACATCGTGGCCATAATCTCACAAATCGTCAAGAGCCGACCCGCTAGCATCGAACGCATAGAGGACTTTTTTGACGCCTACATCGAAAGTTCAATCATGGATTCTTTCCTAAGCCTGCCAGGCGATTCGTTGGATGACAACCAGCTTGTTTGTCTTCGAGATCAAGCCCTTAACCAACATCAGTGGGCGCGGCAGTACGCATTGCAGTTGATCCAGTCTGTTCCCGACGAACTTTGGTACAAAGTGCCCGCGGGAATGTCGACTCATCTGGCTTGGCAAGTCGGACACTTAGCTGTGTCGCAATACGGCTTGATGCTCTTCCGACAACGAGGCCGCGCTGAAGGGGATGTCGAACTGATGCCCGGCTGGCTGAGAAAGCAGTTTGGTCGAGGCTCACAACCGATGGCCGCGAGTGATACAGCGCCGAAGCCAGCGGAGCTGCTGGAAAGGCTGGCGCAAATACATCAGCAGTCGATCGCCGAAGTCGGGAAGCTTGCAGCCGCGACTTTAAAGGAGCCTTGCGATATGCCCTACTGTGTGTATCCGATTAAGCTGGGAGCGTTGATGTTTGCCCCGATCCATGAAGGCATCCATGCAGGTCAGATTGGTTTGGTCCGTCGCGGTCTTGGTCTCGATCCCATACGATAAAGGCTTCGATGATGTTTCGAAAACTGAAGTGGATCTGTTTTGGGTTATTGCTGCTGCTGATTCTGATACTGTGCTTGCAGAATCTCACTACGATTCAGTTGCATTTCCTTTTCACTAAAGTAGAGCTACCGCAGGCGATCGTCATCCTACTCGTACTGCTAATCGGCTTTGCGATGGGTATTTTGGCAAGCACCTTATGGAAGTATCGCGCCTGGCGAGCTCGGGCTCAACAGGAAAAGCTCCAGCAACAGAAACAACAAGAAGCGAATAAAGAGAGTAAAGCATGAGCATTCAAGCAGAGTCCGTGGTCAGCCAACTGCAGTGGCGCTATGCCGTGAAGAAATTTGATCCCACTAAGAAGATTGATGCAGCCACTTGGCAAGCGCTAGAGCAAGCGATGATTCTCAGTCCTAGTAGCTACGGCTTGCAGCCATGGCGATTTTTGGTGGTGACTGCTGCCGATGTGAAGTCTCAGATGCCAGCCCTTTCGTGGAATCAGACTCAGCCTCAAGACTGTTCGCACATGGTTGTCTTTACTGCCAGAGAAAACCTCGACGCGGCTTACTTGGATAACTACATCGCTTACACCGAGTCCTCGCGCGGTCTTGCGCCGGGAACCCTGGCAGGTTTTAGAAAGATGTTGGCATCATCTGTCGAGTCGATGCAGTCGCACTTCGATTGGAATTGTCGACAAGTCTACATCGCTTTGGGCCAGTTGATGGCCGCGGCTGCGATGGTGGGTGTGGATAGCTGTCCGATGGAAGGCATTTCGGCCGAAGGCTACGACAAATTGCTCGGCCTTTCTGGCAGCGGTTATCGTACAGTTGTTGGATGCGCGCTGGGTTACCGCGATCCATCAGATGCTTACGCTTCAGCCAAGAAGGTGAGATTCGCAACGGAGATGGTGCTGCAGCGTGTCTAGTTCGCGGCTGATCTCCGAAATTCGCGACTGATCTCCAAACGTCGCGGCGGCTCATGGCAATCTGTTTGATGGCAATAGTTGCGAGACTGTGCCGCGGTGGATTTACAATAGAGTCATTGCTCAGATTGCCTAAGCCGAGCGTCCGTAACGCACGATCAACTTAGACCGCATCAAAGATGCTCACTCGTTCAGTCAACTGATTGGCTGTTGACGATAGAGTGGGCTATGATGAGAAAAACTACTGGCTGCAAAAATCTACGACCACTAGCGGTTCAACCCCACATCGGGTGCGTACGGCTTTATGCTGTTGCGGCGTTGAGTCTGTTGTGCTTTGCAGGCTGTCAGTCAAGTGCTGGATTCCAGAGATTTGGACTCTTGCGAAATTCATCTTCCAAGATGCCTTCGAAGTCGGATGGGCTGATTGCAGAGACAAAGCCAGCCGCTTCTCAAGAGGTTTCCAAGCTTTCTCTGGCCGCTTATGAGGCTGATGTTGAAACGTCTAGTAACTCGGCCAACAAGACCACAGAGTTAGAAGCGCCATCTACGGAGCTACTACTCGCTTCACGTCGAACTGCAGTTACTGAGGCAGTGAAGTTCGACTTTACACGAACGCCAACACAATCTGCGGGCGACGAATCCGCTGTCGATGCCCAAGATCGTCGGAAAGTTAGCGAAGACACTTCAGCCTCGGATTCCGCGAAGAACTTGAGGGCTGATGCAGCCTCGATTAACTCAACTGAGGACAATGTATCCAACGCCGAATCTACGATGAGCTTGGAGTCGCTTGAGGCTTTCGCTCTAAGCAGCAATCCTTCAATCGCTCAGCAGCAAGCCATCGTCGAATCCCTGCGAGGCCGTTGGGTTCAAGCAGGTTTGCGACCCAATCCTTCGCTAGGCTTTAGCGGTCAGCAACTCTTTAGCAATGGACAAGCTGAACAACTTGGACTTTACGCCGGGCAGCGCGTCATTCGAACTGAAAAGCTCACGGCAAGCCAGATCGTGGTCTGTCGTGAAATGGATGTTGCCATGCAGCAACTTGCTACGCAACAGCAGCGAGTCCTGACCGACGTGCGATTGAGGTTTTACGAAGTCCTGATCGCTCAACGTCGCAAGCAAGTCACCGAAGAACTTGTGAAGATTGCACAAGAGAGTCTCAACAAGACAAACTCGTTGCTTGAGGCCGAGCTTGGAACGAAGATCGATGTGCTCCGATCGACAGTGGAACTCCAGGAAAGCAAACTTCAGCTCGAAACAGCCAAGAACCAACTGGAGGCAGCTTGGAAGCAACTTGCCGCGGTCGTCGGTCAGCCATGTCTACCTGTCGAGACCATTCGAGGCAACGTCGATCCTCAAATTGAACTAGAAGCCGAATCGCTTCGTCGACAACTGTTGGCGGAGAGCCCAGAAATTGTAACGACAGTTGCCGAGCAGCAACGTGCACACGCTCAACTGCACCGAGCTATGGTGGAGCCCTTACCTGACGTTGACGTGCAATCGATTGTGCAATACGACAATGCAACGCAAGCTCCCAATGCTATGCTGCAAGTCAGCATGCCGATCCCATTTTGCAATAAGAACCAGGGTGCGATCGCTGAGGCTCGCATGCAACTGATCGCCGCTCAGTACGCTCAGCAAAAGATGGAGCTTGGGTTGCAGGAACGTCTTGCCTCGGCTTGGCAGCGTTATCAATCAGCGCTCGCGCAGGTGAAAGGCTTTTCTGCTGAGGATGGAATTCTACAAAACAGCCGCAAGACATTAGATCTAATTCGCAAAGCCTACGACGCGGGTGAAATTGGCTCTCTTGAGCTTATCACGGCTCAACGAATCTACTCGCAAACCAGTTTGCAGTATCTCAATGCGCTGTCGGATTATTGGGCGGCCAAGATCGAGCTGGAAGGGCAATTGCTCAAGGGCAGCCTTCAGAATCAGCCGTAGATCAGTTTCTAGGTTTTGTCGTTTGGTGATTTCGAATGATAAAAACAAAGGGCCAACAACCCACTGGTTTGCACGCAAACCGGCGGGCCGTTGGCCCTGAATCTACTCAAGCTTGATCACCCAGCCCGATGGGCCCGATGGGCTGGGCTAGGTAAATCGCTGGGCCTTCGGCCCGAAATCCCAGA
>CAYWNG010000557.1:0-4613 GCA_964458685.1 uncultured Pirellulaceae bacterium | reverse complement strand
ACGGCTGGCGGCTAGTATTCCTAAGCGGGACGCTCTCTAACGGCTGGCGGCTAGTATTTCTAAGCGAGACGCTCTCTAACACCTGGCCGCCATAGCAAACTCAACAAAAAAAGCCACGTTCCGTTGAACGTGGCTTTCTTGTTTTGCTAAAGCCCCTTGTCTGACCGGGGTCGCCCAAATCGCCTAGGTTGTCGAGACACCAGGCGTCGCTTCCGCTTTCTGAGCCGTTTCGACCTTCAGTGCTGGCCTTGGAATCGACAAGTCCACAATTGGCAGCTTGCTGAAAAACTCGATCGTCTCGTCGACGACATCCGCCTGAATCAGGATCAGTTCGTCAGGCATAGCTGAATCGAGCGCGTGTTGGACACTTTCGGCCCATGTCGAAAACCATTTGGTCTCGCGAACTCTAGCACCCAAGGCTAGACCCTCGCGGAACAGGTGAACGATGTCGCCAGGCTTGCGACCGCGACAGTAGCTGCCTTCGTACAGAATGACTCGGTCAAAGTGGTGACCCAGCATCTGACCTTGGCGGATCATGTCGTCATCCAAGCGATCACCGGCAGCGGAGTAAACCGCAGATCGCCGCGAATTCGGGAAGCTGGACATCGCTCCAAGCAGACTCTTCAGCGCCGATGAATTATGACCGTAGTCAATGATCAACGTGCTTTGGTTGTACTTCACAATGTTGAAGCGCCCCGGAGAGCCGTTGGCTGATGAGCTGAACGACTCCAGACCGGCTCGAATCACTTCAACTGGAATTCCTTGAACCCACGCAGCAGCAATTGCGGCCATCGCATTTTCAATTTGGAACTTGATCTTTCCATTGTGAGTGATCGGAATGCGATCGAAGGGAAGCAAGACAAATTCACTGCTGCCATGAGCAGCGATGATTGCGTTGTCTCGCGTAAAGACGACACGTTGATTGTTCTCGCGATTCTTCACCAGTAGCGGATGATCTGCGCTGTGAGCGAAGAACAGCACGTTGCCTTTGCAATAGTCAGCCATCTCAGCCACTAACGGATCTTCGGCATTGAGCACCGCGTAACCATTCTTGGCCACCACATCAACGATGCAGCGTTTGACCTTGGCAAGCTGTTCTACAGTGTTGATGCCGTTGAGACCCAAGTGATCGCCTTCGCCAACGTTCGTAACCACAGCTACGTCACATTTATCGAAAGCCAATCCTTCGCGAATCATTCCACCGCGAGCGGTCTCCAGAATGGCGGCATCGATGTTCGGATTCATCAGTACGCGTTTAGCGCTCTTCGGACCACTGCAATCGCCATCGTCGACTCGACGGCCATTGAAGTAAACGCCATCCGTGCTCGTCATCCCGACTCGTTTTCCAGACAAGTGGAAAATGTGAGCGATCAAGCGCGTTGTAGTCGTCTTGCCGTTAACGCCGGTGACTGCGACGATTGGAATGCGTCCGTTATTGCCGCTTGGAAACAGCATCTCGACGATGGCTTCACAAACTGGCTGGCCTTTGCCTTCGCTAGGCTGAATGTGCATTCGCAAGCCGGGGCCGGCGTTGACTTCGACAATTCCACCATTCTGTTCTTCCAACGGAATGGAGATATCTTTGGCAACGACATCGATACCGGCGATATCCAGTCCAACCATTTGAGCCGCTTCGACAACGCGAGCAGCAACTTGTGGGTGAACCAGTTGAGTCACATCGCAAGCGGTTCCGCCACTGCTTAGGTTAGCATTGCGGCGAATGTAGACCACTTGATTCGGTCCTGGAACATCATCGACAGTCAGACCCTGTTGAGTCAGAACGGTCATCGAGACTTCATCCAGAGGAATGTGACTCATGACGGTCGAGTGTCCGTCGCTGCGTCGAGGATCTTGATTCACGATCTCGACTAATTGACGGATGGTCGATTTACCATCGCCAATAACCTTAGCTGGGTCACGACGAGCGGCAGCAATCAATTGATTGCCGATGACCAGCATCCGATAGTCGGCGCCTTCGAAGAACTTTTCAACGATCACCGTTGATTCTTCTTCGTAAGCGATCTCGTAAGCCTTTTCGACCTCTTGCTGCGTGTACAGATTGGTCGAAACGCCGCGTCCGTGATTACCGCATTGCGGCTTAACGACAACCGGAACGCCGATTTCCAGAGCTGTTTCCCAAGCCTCTTCTTTGCTCGAAACAACTGCGCCTTCAGGAACGGGAATGCCCGCAGCGTAGAGCAGCTTGCGAGTCAGTTCTTTGTCCTTGGCGATTGCTTCACCAATGGCGCTAGTGCGATCCGATTCGGCAGTCCAAATACGTCGCTGACGCGAGCCGTATCCCAACTGCACTAAGCTGCCTTCGTTGAGTCGCATGTAAGGAACACCACGCTCACGAGCAGCGTTGACAATTCCTTGCGTGCTTGGACCTAAGCAATACTCGTGAATCAAATCACGCAGTTTGGCAACACCCGCTTCGATGTCGATAGGTGTGTCATTCACAGCCGCCAGGACGACTTGTCGCCCTAGTTCTAATGCTTCGAGTGCAACCTTTTCGTGATGGTAGGCGATCGCCACGCGATACACGCCTTCCTCATCATCGGTCTCACGAGCTCTACCAAAGCCAACGGCATTACCGGCCATGGTTTGCAGTTCGATCACCACATGCTCGAGAATGTGCGCCATGTAGGTGCCACGTCTCAAGCGAACGAAAAAGCCGCCTCGCTCGCCGACACTACATCGGTGCTCGATCATTGTGGGCAGCCAAGCCATTAGCCGCTCGTTGAAGCCAGGGATCATCTCGGATGAGGTGTCCTTGAGTTCTCCAAGATCTACTAAGGCTTCGATCACAGGAAAATTGGCCCAAACGTTTGGACCACGGAGAACGTTGACCCGACGAATGGTCAACGGTTCAGAAGGTTGGTTTTTGGACATTTTTTTGGGGTAGGGATGATTGGTGGCGACGCTCCATTTTAGGACGTCGAATTTCAGAATCAAGCTGATTCGCGTTTTTACATCTTGCCGCTGGCCTTCAGCACGAGTTTTCGCCCCGATTGGTTAAGGCGGGGGTATTGCGATTGCACAGCCGTTCAAAGCTATCAACAATAAGATCTGAAACCGGACTCAATTATCGTTCGGAAAGTCTCAATGGCTATAGATATCCGGACAAGTTTTTCTCAGTTGTGCGAGTTCTGCGTTTTAGTGAAGCTATTTCACTTCCGTAGCGTCTAAGGGCTACATTGCCGATTGGGAAAAGTTGTCAGTTAAGCTAGTTTGTAACATTCCTTGAACCGAGCTAGGGCCTCAATGGCGTCGAACAAAACGAATGGAGGCGTAGAGAATTCCGAACTTTTTGGAGTTCCTGCAGAAGTTATTGACCGGTTGGGATCGGAAATTCCGTCAGGGTTGACTGTATCGACTTTCGTCATCTTGGACATTAACCAAGCACGCCAGTTCGACGATATACTGCTCGCCCTGGCAGGGGGAAAGCTCATCGAGCAGCACGGCAGCGAGCCCGCTAGATCGTGGACGATCAACTCGAATATGGCGCTGCGGTCGAGCGTTTTTTCAGGCTTGGGAAGCCTAGCGCTCCTGAAAGACAATCAGCCGATTGCCATGTGGTCCTTCACTGCGGTCAAGGCCGCGGAAGTTTCTCGCTTGATGGTTCAGTTTAACCAAGCTGCCAAACAAAAGCTGGACCTGGACCCAAGTTTGTCCAACGAAGCACCCGCCACAGTCGCCATCGCCGCACCTGCGGCCGCGAAAAGTCTGCTTCGCTTGAGTCGCTTTACGAGGCATCGCATGGGGCTCGTAATCAGCGGTGTGGTGCTGACTTTGTTCGCAACTGCAGCCGGCTTGATCTGGCCCTATCTGACAATGCCGCTGATCGATAACGTTCTGATTCCCTGGCAAAACGAAACTAAAGAACTGACCAGCCAACAGTTTTTTAAGGAACTGATGCCGTACTTGCTGGGCATGGTCGGTGCCGCGCTGGTGGCTTGGGGATTAGGCTGGGCTAGAACGTACATCATGAGCTACCTGAGCGAGCAGATTAGTTGCGATCTTCGCAATGAAACCTACCGCCACCTGCAAAAGATGTCGCTCGATTTCTACGGCGCCAAACGAACTGGCGACTTAGTCTCGCGAATCAGTAGCGATTCTGATCGTATTTGCAACTTTCTTTCGTCGCACTTGCTGGATTTCATCACCGACCTGCTGATGATCGTCCTAACTTCGTTAATTCTTCTTCAGTTGGACCCGTGGCTGGCGATCGTCTCACTGCTGCCTTTTCCCATTATTGCTTGGTTAACGCACAATGTTCGCGTGCGACTGCGACATGGATTCGCCCGAGCCGGTCATGCTTGGGAAGCGATGGTTAGCGTGCTCACCGACGCAATACCAGGTGTCCGAGTCGTCAAAGCATTTGCCCAAGAACAGCGCGAAGTCGTTCGATTCGAGGATGCCAACCGCCACGTTTTGGACTCAAATATCCGCATCAATAAGCTTTGGTCATTCTTTGGCCCAACAGTTACAGTACTTACCGAAATCGGCCTGCTGCTGATTTGGATCTACGGAGCTTGGTTGGTCTCTCACCAGACAATCACGGTTGGTAAGCTCCAGCTTTTCGTACTTTACATCGGTCGCTTCTACATTCG
>CAYWNG010000556.1:0-4630 GCA_964458685.1 uncultured Pirellulaceae bacterium | reverse complement strand
ACGATAGGTTCCCGTTTCGACAAGAATCTCTAAACCGTAGTTTTGAGCGTGTTCGCGTAGTACACGTTGCTTGATCAAATGTGGTGGAGGATTCGGGCAACCGGCCTGTTCCCAGCGACTATAGGCTCGCTTTTGTCGACGACCAACTTGAATGCTGCGCAGAGTATGGAAAGCTTTGTCGATAAGATAGGCCATGCTGAATATCCTTAATGAGGGCTGAGGGGTGATTCGTTAATTGTGTGTGACTTGTGTAATCGAAAAGGTACTATGCGGCAGCAGAACGTGATTCGACTTCGAAGTTAGTCTCGCCGTCAAAAGCGACTTTGGTGACTCGATGTGTTCCCAAGAGGTTTGCAACTGCCTCTAGTCCGCGTCGGCTGGCTTTGCGAATCGGATTCATTACCTTGTACCAAGCCATGCTTACGAGGCTCTGATGCTTCTTCTGCTTTTTGCCATGAAATGCGTTGCGTTCGTTCAGTAGCAGGCTCTCAAACTTGGGTTGGTCGACCGCAGTTTCTACGACCCAATCTTGAGCTACTAGCGCTGGAAAGATTTGATAGATCTTCAGCGGCTGAGCTGGTGGAAAGCTCTGGTTGAAAAGTACTTGATCCAACGGAACGCAAAAATCCTCAGTCGAATCCAACAGCTTCTGAGCAGCAGCGCGACTCACAAAATAACCTGCCGAGCCGCCGTGAAAGGAACGCAGTTCGAACAATTGATGTTCCAAGTGTTGTCGAACCATGCGGCGCGATAACCAAACACGCTGTTTTACTGTTTCAGCTTTGACTAAGTCCGCGTCGCCTGGAATCCAACTTGAATCAGCCAAGAAGCTCGCGCCAATGTCTGCGATGTGAATGTCGTCTTCAGCGATGAACGCCCATGGATCACCTGTTTCGACAATCCTCTCCCAAACAGTTCGATGGCTGAGAAAACAAGCGATCTCGTTCGGCCCCATTCCAAAGCGAGGATGTCGCGCTCGATTCCAACGATCGATCACTTCGGAACTCAGTTTTCGACCATCGACCGCGGAGACTCGTTGAACCTTGATGCCAAGCTGGTCCGTACGCTGCTTCATCCAAGCTAGACGATCTGGGCTTCGATCAAGGTTGATGAGGTAAAAGTTAATCATTCGGGCATCCTTGCTGGTCAGCCTGGGCCGACCTCTTCTCTAATAAATGCGTGTGCTTTGTAGGCCGAGTCCCATGGGATTCGGCTAGTGTTCCAAATTAGCAGCTCAATTGCGTTACCGGGCTACAGCGATCACATGCAGGCCGCAGGTGAGCAGTTCCGATGAGCCGCGTTCTGATTTTCTATCCATGTTTCCAAGTCGCTGCATAATCTTGCGACAAACCTTGGTCGCAAGCTTGATGCTCGCGGGCAGCTTCTTTCCCATGTATTGCTGGTACACTTGCGGAGTTCGTCCCAGCTCCTGAGCCATGTAGTCGAACCAACCACCGTTGAAACTCATGTGTACAATATCGAAGCCTAAGCGATCGAGATGAAATTTGTAAAAGTACTCCGAAAATCCGTTGGCGTAATAGTACGGAGCGAAGTGAGTCAGCGAACAGAAGGGCGCGGTGATCAACATTTTGCCGCCCGGATGCTTGACCAGTCGCGACATCTTTTCGATGGAACGAATCGGGTCCGGAACGTGCTCGAGTACCTCCGTGCAAAGCAAAGAATCGAATTGTCGATCTTCGGGGATATCCAGTAGGTCACAGCGAATGTCAATCTTGTCAAAGCTCCACGTGCCCGTTTGCAGTCCCTTTTGATTTCCTGTGCCATCGTACATGTTCACGTCTTGCGAGACGTATTGCAGATGCTCGCACAGCGGCTTGTAGGGGCACTCGCCTGCACCAACATCCAACAGACTTGTTCCAGCCGGAAGCTGCTTGAGTTGTTCAGCGATCCAAGCGTCGCGATTGGCTGGGTTGTTAAATTTTTCCATAGTTCTCGCTTTAAGCGGCTCTCACAAGTTGTTCAGTCAAAGGTTGTACGCGCAAGCGGTGCCAACTTGGAGGTATAAGATCCTCGTTGACCGCTTTGGGATCAGCAAACCACTGCGAAGGAGCGACGATCTGCTTGCCCGAATTGGAATTCAGCCATGCGGCCCACCACGAAAAGGTTGAATTCGAGATGACTTGGTGTTGGCATGCAGTCATCAATCGCAAGTCTTCGTGAGCTGAATACGTGTCGTTATGCCGAACGAAGACCATGTCGCAATCAGTTTCGATATTCTGCTTTGCCCACTGCCAGTCGTCGGAGAAAACGTAAACCGTGTGTCGACCAGGATTTCGCTCGACGATGTACTGAACAGCTTGGCGGTAATACTCCGGTGGGCAAGTGCCGTGGAATTTATTGCACTGTGCATTTGAAACGTAATCGCCGCGACGTACATGCAACGCAATACTTGGACTCGAACGAATCTGACTCAACATCTCAGCGTTTTGTCCAGTCGCTCGATCAGCAGGCGTGAAGTTGCTTCGAATCGTATCTGCGATTTCGGAGAAGTACTTTTCGCTTTGCCAGTAGCCCTTGAGATACACACTGCCCTTTTGCTTCAACAGGCTTGCGTCAAAGCTCAGCGATGGCTCGCGAACCATGCGATGTTTTTTAGAAAAGTATCGCCAGCGCAAGTACTTCAATCGATCCGTTTTGCTCGGTGGCAAGGTTCGCGATGTACCGATGACGGCGTCAATGTTGAAGTGGCCCAATCCGTAGCGGAACATTCGGTTTTGGTCGTAATGCCGAAGGTCTAACTGCAGTCGACAACCCAAGCGACCAGCAAGCGCAAGACCCGCTGAGTATTGAAACATCTGGTTACCCAGACCACCAAAAATGGCAACAGTGACCATGCTTTCCGGTTGGTTCTTCGCACCCAAGGCACGCAGTTTTTCCGTACCACCAAGAATATTCTTATCGCGAACTTCGATCATCTTTGGTTCGCTGAGATTCCAATTTTGTGGGTAACAATATCCCGCATGCTTGACGCAGTGCGGATGATCCATGATGTATCGATTGAGATGCGATTCGTCGTGCCACTCGGCGACAATACCATCGCGAATGTCTGCATCTACTGCCTTTTGAACGGAGCGAGTGAGCGCCAAAAAGGCTTTCGATGAACCGCCGTTAACGCCACCGCATACATAGTAGCTGCCTTGTCCTTTGGCGATGCAGGCGCGTGAGCGAGGATTGCGTTCATAAGGAGTTTTATTTGGCGCATTGTTGACTTGCCCTGGATGACGAACCACAACAAGCTGGTCTTCATTCTCCGGCAGGAATTCGCTGCCAACATCTTGGCGAAAAACACAGTTGGCGTTGAAGAAGTACAAATAGTCGTACTGCGCGAGTTGCTCTTCAACCCGTGAAAACATGTGGTAGCGTTTGAGCGTATTGTCAGGCCAGCCCAAGTTGGCTTGTTCGACGCGAGTCACATTCGGACTGTCCTGCTCGGCAAACTGTTGGTCCGTAAAGACAAAGTAATGACGCTGCTCGGCTCCCGTCATAAAGTGTCTTTCCGCCGAACGGTAGAACTCGTCCCAAAAGCGAATGTACTTGCCTGTGCAAACGTAGAGTATTGCGACTTTCACGATCTACGAACCTCTCAGGCAGATTTCTTCAGGACGATTTGTGGTTGAACATTAGCCAAGTTCCGCTTGGCGCACTGAGCAATACTGCGGCGATACCAGTTTCGCTTCACTTCCCTTTGAATGGTCTCCAGAATCGATCGCTTCTTCTTCGATGATCCAATGGTACTGCCACCAAGTTCCGTGGAGACCTCGATGACACTATGTGGTAACGCGACCAGCACTTGAGCACCGTGTAACCAGGTCATTTGAATCGCCGCATCAACCGGTCGATCAAACTGTTTCGAGAAATTCAATAGCCGCTCGGCCGCTCCCAGCGTTACAAGCTGAGCAGATGTTCGCAGGGGAGCGATCGTCGGTTGAACGAGTTGCGCGCAGTCTTCGTCTAGAGCTAAGTGAGGGAACTTTAGATTGCGGACTTGAAACTGAACATAGCTGCCGTCAGGAGCTTCAGTAATTGCGTGCTGCAATGCCAACTTAAAGCTAGGCAGAAAAGCGATGTCGTCTTCGACTACCAACAGGCGATCGATCGACTGATCGACCATCTTCTGCCAAATGTTACGATGGCTGAGGTAGCATCCGATCTCACCCGCGCGAAGCTTGAATGGATAGTTGGGACGATGCAAATTGGGCTGATAAACTTCAGAAACGAAGGCTGGATCTAACTGCGCTCCGTCGGTTGCATCCCAGATTTCACAATTCAGAGGGCATCGCTTGAGGATGGTTTGTACATTCGCCGCTCGCGATGTGGATCGGCGAAGCGTGACAACAACTGCTTTGGTGGACTTTTGCCACTGCTGGATGTGATGCTGAGCGTTGGTATCCATACTTTCGCCATTTCGCTGGTGTGATCAGGCATCCGGCCTGAGTGAATGCGAGTGAAGTCTAGCTTTACCCAGCTTCACGACTGGCTCGTTATACTGCTTTTGTGATCTTGGATGCAAGTCGGTTTGATGAGGCCCCACCTGGGTGCCTTTCACATGGATGCCTTTCACCTGGCTGCTTTTCACCTGGCTGCCTTCCGCCTGTGCAATTGCCCCCCA
>CAYWNG010000555.1:0-4642 GCA_964458685.1 uncultured Pirellulaceae bacterium | reverse complement strand
GCGTAGATCTCGACCAATACCTTTGGAACCGTGATCTACGCGAAGGGCGACATGGACAAGATTCAAATTTTGAAGGATCTTGTCGAGCAAATGGATAAGGCTCCACAGGATGCCGGCAAGCCGATTACCTTCGAACCTGCCTACGTTGGTCGACATTCGGTGCAGGGTTTGGATATTCAACTAGCCTATGAAGTGATTTCGCAATTGCTTGCTGGTACACCTGACGTACGACTTGCCAAGGACGATGCTTCGAAGCAGTTGATTCTGATGGGACGCAAAGCGGATCACGAAACGGTCAAGACAACCTTGGATTCGTTGGCTGGACAGAAGTCAGACTTTCAAGTGATTCAACTAGAACGTCTCGATCCGCAGATGGCCATCGCTGCCGTCAAGAAGTTCTTCGGTCTCTCCGATAAGCCTAGTGCTGATAGCGGCGAGCCGGTGATCGATGGCGACTTGATGGCTCGTCAAGTTTGGGTGAAAGGTTCCGAGGAACAAGTTCTGCGAATTCAAAATCTGATCAAAGAGCTGGAAAAGAACGCTAAGGCAACCAAGAATATTTGGGGCGATAAGATTCGCATGTTGCCAGCGGGTGGTAGCTCCGCCGACGCAGTTAGACAAGCCGAAGCGTTGTGGCAACAGATGTATGGCAAGTCCAATCCGATCGTTCGCGACAATACGGAATCGTTCTCAACGGGTGGTCTGAAGTCTAAGTCGTACGCGCCGCCGAAGAAGCCCCGCGAAGAGAGCGAACAAGATGCTGAAGAGAAAGAGCCTGGCAGAGCTGAGCCTGGTAAAGATGAGCCCGGTAAAGATGAGCCGGACAACGCACCGGCGAAGGCTACCAAGGGCAGTGTAACTCAAAAGCAACCCAAGCAGTCAGCAGTCAAAGGCAAGTTTGTTTCGACTCAAGATGAGACCGCTGAAGTAAAGGCTAGCGACGAACAGTTGCAAGCTCCGATCGTCATTAGTGATGGGCCTGGCGGTTTGATGATTCGATGCGATGATCCAGAGGCATTGGAGCGTTTCGAAAACCTCCTGCGAATGATCATGGAGCAATCCAACCTTGGTGGTGACAAGCCTGAAGTTGTCTATCTGCAAAACATCAAAGCGGCTGCGGCAAAGGAGTTGCTTGAGAATGTGCTCAGCGGAGCGGCATCGTCTGGGGGATCAAGCGGCGGATTGCTGGGCGATATGGCGACCAGCGTTCTCGGTGGTTTTGGCGGCGGCATGCTAGGTTCACTACTAGGTGGTGGCGGAGGAGGCGGGTCGGGAGCGTCTTCTGGATCGAGTGCTGGACTTGCAACTGGCGACTATTCCATCGTTGCCGATCCTCGATTGAACGCTCTGTTTATCTCGGCTTCAAATCAAGATCGCGTGCTGATTGAACAAATCCTGAAAGTGATTGATCAACCCGAGAGTCCTTTTCCAATTGAGACTCGCGGCACAACGGAAATGATTCCTGTTACAACTCAGGATGCAACTGCCGTTCTCACTACAGTCAAAGCAGTGTTTGGCGACCGAATCGAAGGCAATGCCAATCGCGGTGGTGGCGGAGCTGGTGGACAACCCAATCCAGCAGAAATTGTTCAAGCGATGCGAACAGCAATGGGTGGTGGCGGCGGTCGTCGAGGCGGCGCGAACTCCGAATTGACCGAACCGAAAATTGCTGTTAGCGCCGACACCTTTACGAATTCGTTGATCGTAGTTGCACAACCTCAGCAGATCGAAGAAGTGCGCAAACTGGTCTCAATGATCGACGAGGCAGGTGCAGGCGAAATGGAGGACGTTGTGGTGATTCCAATTCCTGACGGAGTTGGATCAATCGGGTTAGCTGACAGCCTGAAGCGAGTTCTGGGCCCGAAGGCACAGACCAACACATCAGGTACTCAGCCAACGGGTACAACTGGAACCACAGATGCTGACGCGGCGAGACGTCGAGCTGAAGCGATGCAAGGAATTATGCAAATGCAGCGAGGCGGACAGACCGGAGGCTTTGGCACCGGCAATCGCGGCTTCGGCGGACAGACTGGTGGTTTAGGTGGACAAAGCGGTTTTGGCGGTGGGCAGAACGGTGGTGGTAATCGCACCCAGGGTGGTCGTACCGGTGGACGTTAGTTCACAATTCCTCGCGCAACATCCTCTCAGGAACGCAAAGTCTTATGTTCGAAACTGGTGAAATCCTAATCCGACGCGGGCTACTTGAAGTTGATCAAGTGCACAAACTGCGAGCCGAACAACTAAGCGGTATTCGGCTGGTTGAAGCTGCAGTCCAACAGGGCTTGGTCGGCGAGGAGCCCGCGCTTCGAGCGCTTGGAGACGAACTTGGCATGGAGTATGTCGACCTCCGCAGCGTGGAAGTCGACGTCGATCTGATCAAGTCGTTTCCGCAAAAACTGATCTATCGCCATTCGTTGTTCCCAGTCCAACGCGTGAATGGCTCGTTGAAGTTGGCTGTTTCCAATCCGCTTGACGTTTATGCCTTAGACGAGGCCAGCGCTGCGACGGGACTAACGATTATTCCGTTGGTCGCCGAAAAGACTGAGATTGCCAAGCTGACCAAGAAACATCTTGGGGTTGGTTCAGAGACCGTCGAAGGCTTGATGGCGGCTCGTGAAGAAGACGGCGACATCGAACTGCTGGAAGGCATTGAGTCCGATGGAAGCGAATTGAGCGAGATGGCTCAAGAGGCTTCCGTGGTTCGCTTGGTGAACGAAATCCTAGTTGAAGCGATCGACTCGCGATCCAGTGACGTTCACGTTGAATCGCAAGCGAGCGGACTGGTCATTCGTTATCGTATCGACGGTATCTTGCATGACCAACCTGTGCCACCAGAGATCAGTCGCTTTCAATTGGCGATCATCAGTCGCTTGAAAATCATGGCCCGATTGAACATTGCCGAAAAGCGATTGCCTCAAGACGGTCGTATCAAGCTGAAGGTCCATGGTCGCGAGATCGATATTCGTTTGTCAGTCATCCCGATGATCCACGGCGAAAGCTTGGTCATGCGTATTCTGGACAAAGGTGCGATGAAGTTCGACCTTCAAGGTTTAGGAATGGACCCACATACCTATCGCTTGTTCAGTCAGTTGATTCGTTTGCCGCACGGCATTGTGCTCGTGACCGGCCCCACTGGATCTGGAAAAACGACGACGCTTTACAGTTCGCTTTTGGAAATCCGCAGTCCAGAAAACAAGATCATCACCACGGAAGATCCCGTCGAGTATCAACTCGATGGCATTAACCAGATCCAAGTGCACCACAAGATCGGCTTGACCTTTGCTGCATCGCTGCGAAGCATCCTGCGTCATGACCCTGACATCGTGCTAGTCGGGGAAATTCGAGATCAAGAAACAGCAGAGAATGCGATTCAAGCTTCGTTAACAGGTCACTTGGTGTTCAGCACCTTGCACACCAACGATGCGGCTGGTGCGTTCACTCGGATGGTCGATATGGGTATCGAACCGTTCCTTGTTTCAAGTACCGTTGAAGGCATCATGGCTCAGCGTTTGGTGCGACGACTGTGCGAGCACTGCAAAGAACCCTACCAACCTGATCACAATGACTTGCCGAGCGATTTTCCGTTCGAGTCCTTAGGCGACCAACCACTTTATCGCGCAGTCGGCTGCCGAAACTGTCGTGGCGTTGGCTACCAAGGGCGAATGGGTATCTATGAACTGCTAATTACCAACGAAGAGATCCGATCGTTGGCGCATGAACGAGTGAGCACATGGGATATCAAGCTTGCCGCACTTAAGGCAGGTATGCGAACCCTGCGTATGGATGCTTGGGACAAAACGATACTAGGTTCGACCAGCGTTGATGAAGTGCTGCGAACGACCAAGGGGGATCGAATTGCCTGAGTACGCCTATGTAGCCAGAGATCCTGGTGGAGCTCGCAAGACAGGTTTAATCACAGCCAACAGTCAGCAAGACGTGCTGATGCAGTTGGATGCGATGAATCTATTGCCGACCGAGATCAAGGTCGCCAAGGCGGCTGGATCGCTGAACAACAAAAAGGTCAGCGGTCAGGTTATGGCCAATACCTACAACCAGATGGCCGCGCTGCTGCGTTCTGGTGTGCCACTGCTTCGTAGTTTGACCGTTATCGCCAATCAAACCAAGAAACCAGCGCTGAAGGGCGTACTGGAAGAGATCAAAGCCAAAGTCGAAGATGGCGAACCTTTGCCGACATCGATGGCCCGGTATCCCAAAGTCTTCAGCGACATGGCCATCAATATGGTCCGCGCAGGAAATGAAGGCGGATTTCTTGAAGACTCGCTCGAACGAGTGGCCTCGTTTACTGAGCAACAAGAAGATTTGAAGGGCCGCGCGGTCGGAGCTCTCGCCTACCCAATCTTCCTTGGTTGTGTGGGTGTCACGGTCGTAACAGTCTTGATCGTGTTCTTCGTGCCCAAGTTTGAGCCGCTGTTCAAGAGTCTTCGAGAGAAAGGCGAACTGCCCGCCGCGACCGACCTGCTGCTGGACCTCAGTCGCTTCTTGCAGGGGTACTGGTGGATGATTATCGGCGCGTTAGTCCTAGGCACCTTTGGGCTGATTCAATTCCTACAAACCGAGCGTGGCAAGTACTGGTTCGACTGGTTTAAGATCAAGGTTCCCTTGTTTGGAACGATCTTCCTGA
>CAYWNG010000554.1:0-4642 GCA_964458685.1 uncultured Pirellulaceae bacterium | reverse complement strand
TTGGTAATGCCGAAGCCTGATTGAACTTCGTATGCGTTTCGCAATGTGGCGAATGGCTGTGGAATGAACAGCTTGCCGCTAAGCGACTTGTTGTAGCCGTCAACCTCAGCCTTTGTCCAACTGAGATTCGGAGTCTTGAGGTACTCTTCAGTCGCTGGACTGGAATCGTACTTCTTGCGAATGTCCAACCACTGAGTATTTGTTTTGGTATCGCGAACGATGTCGTACATCCAAGCGTATGGATACGAAGCGCCTTGGTCGCTGCTCAGATAGGCCAATACAGGATCTTCCAACCCCTCTTGCTTCTTTGCCCACTTGGACGCGAGGCCTTTCAGCGAATCCATTTCGTCCGCTAAGAACTGATCGAACGGGCGACCGGCTCGAGAGTGTTTCTCATGCTGCCAGTGCTTCCACTGATCGATAACGCCGTCAAGCTTCTTCTGGTCTTTAACCAGAGGCTTGAGCTCTTCAATGATCTGCTTAGCTTCCCACTCCTGATATCCCTCATGATTGCGAATGACCCAAGGACCATAGGCATCATAAAACTCTTGAGGGGACTTGTAGTCCTTTCTCCAAAGAGCTTTCGGGACTTCGAAGTAAAAGCTGTCCTTGATGTGTAGGATGTCGGAAGCCATAGGACGACGAAGCTTGACGGGGCAAGGGATGGAAGGGGTGAAAAAGTGTGGCGGCAAACGTCGAAAAGCGATTCGGAAAAGTTACTTTGTGTTTGCCTGCCGAATCTGAAGCCAAGATTCTAGTGTCAGCGTTACGAAATAACAGGTCATAAACGCTATCACTAAGCACTTTCTTTGCTCAGTGGGATTGTTCATCAACAACGCCAACATCGCGAAGGAGATCGGAAGCCTCCAGATTATCGCCATCAGATGTCGAAATCCCTTGTCTAATATTAGGTTTCGCAAGATTACTGAGGGTAGGATGGTCATACATCCGGCAAGAGCCGCGAGGACCACCGGTACGGCTAGCGACACATCACTGCGACCATATGTCGCAACAAATCCACCCGCTAACGACGACAAAAAACAGACTGCAACATGCAACGAAGCGTCACTCATCATTCGACGCAGAATTAAGGACCCGCTAGTCTTATTTTGCATGGATGGATTTCACTGCGTATTTCACTTCTACGTAATATCGCGAACGCAACTACGACTTGCGATGACTGGAGTTGCTTGGCAATTCGCTCGGGTCAGGTGCTGTTTGTTCGTCTAGATCACCTTCGAATGGCAACGGCTTTCCGGCAGCCGGCGGCGTCAACCTCTTGGCAAGCACAACTAAACCAACTGTGCCCACCACCAAACCTAGTACGAACCCCAATGGCGACAGAAATCCGGTTCCCAGCTTCTTGTCAGCCATCGCACCCAGCAGTCCAGGGCCAACCATGATCAAACTGACGGCCAAAGTACGAGCTATCCACTGTGAAGCTAACTGCCATACCGTCTGGCTTTGGCTTGGCGAATTTTCAGTTTTTAGAGATCCCATTCGGATTTTCCTCGGCGGGGTCACTAAGAAGGGGTCGTTTGCACCAAAACAACTAAGCGGACAAGGGAATCTATCAGTCCATTAAAGGCCGTTAGGCTCGCGTTAACTCACGCAAAACCAAGCAAAAATGCGATCTAGAGAGTTTCAATTCAGTTCAATCTAGTAAATTTCGAATTCCCTTGCATACTATGTATTGGTCATATGGCCCTTATTAGCGGTAGGTCTTCCAGTTAACACGAACGCATCGACAACGCCCAGAATTTGCCGAAATCTCGCCTTCCTACTCGGAGTCAGCTTAGCGATATCTTCGAACAAATTCTACAGGTCGACACGTACACCCTCCCAGGGGACTTGAATCTTGATTACTACAGGCAATCTTCAAAACCAGTCTAAGACTGAACTCGCGGCCGTTGCTAAGCGACTTGGCATTCAGATTGCCGGATTGAGCAAAGACCAACTGGTTCAAGCAATTTCTCGCTCGACGAAGAACGGAAAGTCGAACTCGGCCGCAACGAAAAAGCCTGCTGCGGCAACTAAAGCGACAGCCAAAGCCAAGCCCGAAGTCGCCACCAAAAAATCCAATAAAAAAGTCGAAAAATCTGTGGTAGCTAAAGCCGGATCTGCCAAAGTAAGCTCCGCGAAAACTGCCACAGTAGCCAACAAGAAGACACCTGCGGCCACCGTCAAGCCCGCGACAGCAGCCAAAGCAAGCTCACCTGCAAAAGCGGGTTCTGCTACTAAGGTCAGCTCATCCAAAATTGCCGCGGTTGCTGTTGCTCCGAACAAGAAGACCCCGACCTCGGCTGAAAAACCCTCGCGCATCGCTGCCGAAAAGCCTAAGCTAGCTCCAACCAAGGCGCCGACCACAACTAAGGCAACCGCAACTGCTAACGCTCCGGCAACTGCTAAGGCTCCGGCCGCCGTCAAGACTGCAACCACAGTCAAGGCACCGGTTACCAAGCCGGATTTGGACAAGACCGCTGCTGCTAAGGTCGCTCCCTCAAAACCGGCCCCAGTGAAAAAGCCCGCTGAGGTTGTTGAGAAAAAGAAAGAATTGGCTCCGGCCACGAACCCCAAGGTGCTCAAGAAGATCCGCGAAATGCAGTTGCAGAAGGAAGCTTCGAAAGACATCAGCTTCCGCCAACGCATGATCAAGCCACCGGGTGCGACCGATCCAATTTTCGACAAAGAACCACAGAAAGATCGCATTGCGATTTTCGTTCGCGACCCGTTTTGGCTGCATGCTACCTGGGACATCACCCGCGGAGCTATTGAACGATCCCAAGCGGCTCTGGCCGAACAATGGTACGGCGCTAAACCAGTACTGCGATTGATTCGCATCGAAGACAGCCAAGCGACTTCAGTTTCCGAGACTGTACAAACTGAAATCGAGATTCGCGGTGGCGTTCGCAACTGGTACATCCCTTGGACCGGCGAACCTGCCAACTTCCGAGTGAGCGTCGGCTATCTCGGCCCCAACGGCCGTTACCATGTTATCGCCCTCAGCAATATTGTGCACACTCCTGCCGCAAGCTCCAGCGATGCCATCGATCAACACTGGACCGACCTTGGACCAGAAGGCGAACGGATCTTTGCGATGAGCGGCGGATATGACAGCGAACGAGAAACAGGCGAGCTTCAAGAGATTCTGGAAGAGCGACTTAATCGTTCCTTGGGCGCACCTACTTTAGCTCGACTGGGCGCGGCAGCAGACGCCATGTACCAACGTCGCGGTGGCTTCCACTTCGATATGGACGTCGAGCTTGTTGTTTACGGCTCGACTTCGCCCGATGCCTATTTGACGCTCAACGAAGAACCTGTAGCATTACGACCCGACGGCACCTTCGTCGTCAGACTGCCTTTCCCTGATCGCAGACAAGTGATTCCAGCCGTCGCCGTGGCGCGAGACGGTAGCCATCAACGCACTATCGTCGTTGGCGTTGAACGCAATACGAAGATCATGGAACCGATGGAGCAGGAACAGGATTTGGGCGAGTAGAGCTTGGGGGCTAACTCTCCCGCACAAGGGACGCGATTCGCCGATGGACTCAAGCCTTTCAAAGATTGAACCTCTTGCGGATAAGCTAGTTCATTGGTTCCAGCCCGAACACAGTTACGTTGTTGCATTAAGCGGTGGTGTAGATAGCGCCACCGTCGCCTGCGCGGGCAAGCTCTCAGCGGCAAACGTCTTCACCGCAACTGGCATCGGACCAGCAACCAGCCAGCATGAACGTCGCGATGCTCAAAAGGTTGTCGAGACGCTGGACATCGAGCACTTCTGGATCGAACCCGAAGAACATCTCAGCCCGGATTATCAACGCAACGATCTGCGTCGATGCTTTCACTGCAAGAGCCACCTCTTTACTGCCCTCGCGACGCGTTTTCCGCAGGCCATCATCATTACGGGCACCAACTTCGATGACCTAAGCGACTATCGCCCAGGACTTGAAGCGGCCCGCAATGCCAACGTCCGCGCACCGCTGGCTGAACTGGAAATCGGCAAAGAGCAAATTCGCGAGTTAGCGTCGCATTGGAATTTGCACATCGCTGACAAACCTGCCAGCCCATGCTTGGCTTCGCGAATTGCTTACGGTGTTGAAGTCACTGTGGAGCGACTCGCAAAAGTGGAAGCGGCAGAGTCCTACCTCAAGCAATCGTTGGACATCCGCGATTGTCGTGTTCGCGTTCATCAAGACGAACTGGCTCGTATCGAAGTCGCGGCAAAGGAGATTACAAAGCTGTTCGAAGCTGACCGAGCTAACGACCTAGTTGCAAAGTTCCGGCAACTAGGCTTCAAGCATGTCACGGTCGACCTGGCCGGCCAACGCTCGGGAAGTCTTAACCCCGAGCACGCGATGCCTGTGGTACAACTTCAACTACCGAATAACCGCGGCTGAAGCGTTAAAGCCAGACCCAACCTGAGCCAGTGGGAAGATACCGTAAGCTCCCTTCTGAAACACTTGCTCAACAAAATCGTTGAATCGCGCGATAGGTGTTGCTGGGACGATGATCAAGTCGCTGTCTGCTACTTCGATTTCGTCCGCCGCTGTTGGTACTTTACCCAAGTGCAAGCCTTTGAGATCGACGCGAGTAGCGATGTATCGCCAATCTTCAGCGCGGCGGAAGATCACAATCTCTCGAG
>CAYWNG010000553.1:0-4657 GCA_964458685.1 uncultured Pirellulaceae bacterium | reverse complement strand
GCCTCGACCGGTGCTTGGATTGTAGAGTTTATTCAGCGTGTAGCGCAGTTGCCCAGAAGTAACCTTGATACCTAGGTAGCCGCTAGCGACCGATTCAATCGTATGACATTCATCTAAGATCGCCGCCGAGTACTCAGGTAAGATCCCAAAGCCAGCCTGAGCGCGAAGGGCCAAGTCCGTGAAGAACAACGCATGATTGGCCACAAGAACTTGAGCTCCGAAGACACGACGCCGAGCGAGATAGTAGAAGCAAGTGTCGTACGTAGGGCATTTCTTGCCTAAGCAGTTCGTCGTATCGCTGGCAACCTCGTCCCACAAGCCTCCACTAGGCTTAAAAGGCATGCTGCTGAGCGAACCATCGTTGGTGCTTTTGACCCACTCTGAAAGCCGCTGCAGTTGGCTCATCTCGCCATCGTCGAGCATTTGAGTCGCTCGAGTCTTAGCCAGGCCAAAGCGACGCTTGCTCAAGTAGTTGCCGCGTCCCTTCACAAGTACGCTGGAGAACTCGCGCGGGATCACGCTATTGAGCAGCGGAAGGTCCTTGTTGATCAACTGCTCTTGCAAGCTGATGGTATGAGTGCTGATGACTACGCGACGCACCAGATCGTCTTCGTCATCATCCTCTTTGGATGCTTTCGATTTCTTTTCGGCCTGGGGCTTGGACGTGGGCTTGGGCTTAGGATTCTCCTGTTGATCCGAAGTCACATGCAGAATGGCCGGAACCAGATAGGCAAAACTCTTTCCAACGCCCGTCCCAGCTTCAGCAACAAGGTGTCGCTGAGTGCGCAACGCTTCGGCGACCGCTTGAGCCATGTCGAGCTGTTGCTTTCGATGCTCGTAGTGCGGCAGCCTGCGCGCGATCAGACCGCCGGGCCCGAGTATTTGAGAAACGTCAAGAGACACGAAGAGGTCCGTGAATGGGAGCTAGATGCGCTGAACTAATTGGCCGCTAATCCTGCGGATCAAGCGTCGCATTTCCAAGACACTCAACGTACTCAAAACACGCGAGATGGGTAGTCCACTGGCCACCGCTACGCGATCAATCGCCGTGGGTTCCGCGGCAATTGCTTGAAGAACGATCTTTTCTTGCTCATTCAAGCTCAGTTCGGCGGGATGCATCACAGTCTCGTCCGAGCTGACCTGCACGTTTTCGACCAGCGGCCCCAGGGACTCAAAAACGTCCTCGGGATCTTGCACCAAGATCGCACCGTCACGAATCAATCGATTGGAGCCACGAGCATTAGGCGAACTGACCAAGCCTGGAAGTGCAAACACGTCCCTGCCCTGCTCTCCTGCCGTTCGAGCCGTGATCAGCGAGCCCGACTTCTCGCTCGCTTCAATCACAATCGTTGCCAATGACAAGCCGCTGATCAAGCGATTGCGTCTTGGGAACATCCCCTTCTTCGGCTTTGTACCCGGAGGCATTTCACTGATCAAAGCTCCATTTCTTGCGACGCGTTCGGCCAGCTCTTCATGTTGAGGCGGGTAGATCTCGACGACCCCACTGCTTAGCACTGCGATGGTTCGACCGCCTTCGTCAACCTCCAGAGCTCCCTCATGCGCCGCCGCGTCGATGCCTCGCGCTAAGCCGCTGACGATCGTCAATCCGCTTCGCGCGAGGACTCGCGCGAATCGCTCCGCTTGGCTGCGACCATACTGCGACGCAGTACGAGTCCCGACGATAGCCACCGACAATGCGTCACGCTGTTCAAAGCCGCCACGAACAAACAACACGCTGGGCGGATCTGGGATTTCCTTGAGCAGCCTTGGGAAGCGCGAGTCCTGAGGCAAGAGAATGTCCACATTCAGCTTCGCGCAAGTTGCGATGGTTTGTTCCGCTTGCTCGCGAAATTCTTGGCTGCGCAAGTTGCGAATCAAGCCAACACCGACGCCTTCCACTTCGCTCAGGCTGTCAGGGCTGGCTAACAGGACTTCACGCGCCGAGCCAAATCGCTCCAAGAGTCGATCGAGCAATGTCGAGCCGACGCCATGAGTCATAACAAGCTGCAAATAATCAAGTAGCATGTGGCCCTCGGCTGAATCGCTATTTACCTCGCTCGTCACGATGCTAGTTGCGACGCTGGCGGAATCTGTGTTATATTCGCTGCCGGACATTTCAAACTTTCCTATTCTTGCGACGCCAAGGCACGATTGAAGCAGTCGCACGCAGTGCGTCCGCAGCCTTCCTCAGGTCTACTCCTATGTCAAATCTCTTCGACTCAAACACCAACAATCCCTACGCCAGCTCCTTCGCAGTTCCACAGCAACAATCTCCCAGCGTGCAAGCAAAATTGCCGGGCTACTGCACTACGATGTTCATCATCAGTTTGGTATTCTCCTTTTTGCGTATCGTGACCACGGGCTTTTCGATTCTGGGCATGTATGTTTTGAGCCAAGCTGATACGGAATCTCCGCTGGCAAGCAATGCAATCTGGGAAGTACTCACCGGCGCTGGCATGATGGTAAGCGGAATTATTGGCAACTCATTGATGCTTGCTCGCAAACCTGTAGGACTTTACTTTGGATATCTGCTGGTGTTCTTCGTACTGGCCTCTTTCTTGGTTGCCATGATTCAAACGGCAACCATGTTCAACATGCAAGGTGCGGGTGCTGCCGGCTCACCGCAACAAGCACAGCTTATCGGTATGGTGATCGGGGCTAGTGTTGTAATTGTCATTCGCTTGGCTTTAGTGGCAGCATACGTCCTTGCTCTTGTGAAGTTCAAGAAGTGGTGCGACGCCAACCGCTAGCATGCCGCCGAAACGTCTGAAAACACTCACACAACCGAGCGTGAGTGCTGGCGGCTAAGTGGTTTCTGGCAAGTCATCTTCGCTCGAATCACCATGGTCGATGTCGTTGCTCTGGGTGTATCCCTCGCCATCTTCGGCAACTCTACGCAATGGTCTCTCGCGTTGTGAATCCCCCAGCTCTGTACCCAATCGCAGGAGTTCGATTTCAATCCGCTTGGCGATCCTTGCGCGGGCAAGTTGACTCAAGCCGGGCCCATCGCTTGCACCATCACTTGCATCATCGCTGGAGTCATCATATTCGGCTTCATCCACAAGCGAGTTCTGAATCAACGCGGAGAGTTCGGCGTATTTCTGGGATTGAGGCGATGTAGCCAAGTGCTGTTCTAGGATGAGCTTCTCCGTGTCGGAAAGCGGCTCGAAGAGACTCTGGCTAATCAATTGGGCTGCCGTTTGATCGTTCATTCCTATTCAGCCTTATCAATATGAATACGCGGTACTTTTGAATCCGCTTTCGGTTCATTCGTCTGTTCAATGTTGCGGAGTTTTCACGCATCTAATTGGGAGCCGACCATTGTACCATTTTATAGACTCGAAGCGATATTCACGTCGCCGTCGACCGGCCAGTTCTCCGAAACACATTTTGCTAGCCCAAGCCTAGCTCGATGCAGGCGAATCCAGTAGTTGTTAGTAGAGATATCCAATTCCTTGCAAATGTCCTCCGCCTCTTTCTCTTCCAGCACGCGCAGCATGAAGATCTCGGCCTGCATGCGAGGGAGCTTGCGGAGGCACTGAAAGACAATCTTGCGAAGCTCCCGCCTCTCTAGATTGCCATGGACATTGTTCATCGCTCCTTCGCGCCAACTACCGTTGAGATCAAACAGTACGCTTTCTGGAGTCGCTTCATCGTCGATGGAGACTTTTGTCTTATTGAGCAACCTGCGGCGAAGGACATCGCAGACTTTGCGCCGCAGGATAGCGAACAGCCAAGTGCGTTCGCTTGCGTATCCAATAAACTTATCTGACTTACGAATCGCCGAGAGCATCGTCTCTTGCACCGCCTCTTCCGCCTGTTCGTGATGTCTTAGGCGATGGAACGCAAAGTTGTACAGCGCGTTACCGTGAATTTCCAACCAACGGCTTGGATCAATGACCGTGGTCGGCAAGTCATCGGCCGTGCGCGTAACATCGGTCAAACTCATCGATGCGGACGATTCGGTTGACTTCGTTGAACTCGGCGTCGCATACGTGTGAACAGAGTTAACGGTGCCCATCAATTCAGTAGAGTGAGCTGAGTTAGTTGGGTTAGCCGAGCTGGCCGTGTCAGTAGAGTGAGCCGTTTTGCCAGAGTCAGTCGGGCTAGCTGACTTAGTCGAGTGAGTCGGTTTAGAGGACTTTGAAGATACGTCTCGCATGAGTTTCAGCCAATCCCGCACTCAATTCAAATGAAAGCGGCTGCTGAAAGCCGAGCTAGCCGAACGATTGCCATTGCACGATGCAAGAGTTATGAAACCAGTCTTACAGAGCTTTTGCAAGCCCCACCCTGCCTAATTCTCGCCAATCCTCACTTTCTCTTCCCCGAATCCCAAGCTTTTCTCCACAGTCCGCCGCCCGGTCTCCCTGACTACCCTTCCCCGTCTTCTCGCCTTTCTTCAACGGCCCCCTACTGCAACAACAGCTATTTCAACGCCACTACCTCACCGCCACTACTTCAACGCAGCCCCAGTTCGCCACCTTTTTTAGCGATTTCCTTCGATACTTGCCTACAGCGATGTAACTCGTCCCCATCGCCATTTCGCTGTATTTCTACGGCGACTACCCTACTCTGCCCTTTTTCCCAACTATGCCGTGCCATTCCCCTGGCTGACGCATCCGCCAATTCGCCAAGATCCCGACAAAAAGCTTCAAAC
>CAYWNG010000552.1:3987-4658 GCA_964458685.1 uncultured Pirellulaceae bacterium | reverse complement strand
TCTTGCTCACGTCCAAACCTACTTCGTCAATCGCTTGCTGTCCGCTTCCTTCGGGAACGACCTTCCACCGCTCCAGTGTCTTCTGAACGTCGGGAAAGTCGTCCCAATCTGCTTGATCGTCGGTATCAACGTGCATCATCTGAAGCGAGGACTTGCTCTGAAGAGCAAGCTTGATCGCATGGCAAAATGCAACTTCACTGTCGTTCGAAAAGTCAGAAGGGTAGAAGATTCTTGATAGTTCGCTTGAGGTACTCATCGTTGTTTCCTTTGGAAGAGAATTCGTCGCCTGGCTGAAGATAATTGACGCAGGTTGATCCTCTTGCGATGCAGGCCGCCCCGCGTACTCGACGATTAGATTGTTGGCATGAATGCGAAGGGGCGAGTGTTGGGACACGATCTCTTGTGCCATCTGCTTGGTATGGTAGGAATCGCAACAGCCGTTCAAGACGATTCCGAACTCGGTGATGTTTACAGAAAGAGATCGCACGCGACGCTTGAGGAATTCATGAACCAAGTCACGAATCTGAATGGCTTGGTCGTGCGGGTGTTGAAGAGGTTCGCGTTCGGGGCTCATGGTGCAGACCTGGAAGTCGAGGTGGAAAAGTTCGCGATCAGTGAGATCGTGAAGAACGGAGACAGATCTCAACCACAGAAGCTGCAGGTCTATAGAC
>CAYWNG010000552.1:0-3977 GCA_964458685.1 uncultured Pirellulaceae bacterium | reverse complement strand
GACCTGCTGTGCGATGGAGTCAGAATAGTCTTTGCGGCGAACGAGCCAGCGATGGATACCATTCCGCGGATCGTGAATCGTTCCTAACTTCCGGTCTGGATGGTTTGCGTTACTGGAAAGCTAGTTCGTTTCGGGGTAGCCAAACTTGCTATCCAGGTAACGCTCGATCTCGCTTGCTCTACCGTCTCGGTCTCCTTTGGGGCGGAGGCGATCGAGTTGTCGCGCGACGGCATGCGCAGCTCGCTCGGCTGTCTTATCCAAAACGCTGCCCCACGTTTCGCCTTTATCCTCGATCACTACCAACGGTTGACGTTCGATGTTGATGATCAAGCGCATGGACTTGTCCAGTCCTTGCTTGGGGCCGTTGACATCTTCCAAGAAAGCACTCACACGTACGATGCGTGCTCGGAACCTTTGCAGAGCCAGCTCAAGTTTTGCCTTGATCTCGGCTTGGAGTCGTGAATTAGGTCCAAAGCCTTTTCCACCTACATGAATGAACATTTCTTTCTCCCGTTTCTAGGATCGACTAAAGGGTAAAAGCGACATCTTGATTATCGGCTGATGAAGTGGTAAAACAAGTTGAACATTCATCAATCATTCATTGAAAAAATCTAAAGAACGCAAAACGTCATGAGCTGGCTAAACTATCATCATTTGCAGTATTTTTGGGTCGTTTGCCAAGAAGGATCTGTCTCGCGAGCAAGCGAAAAGCTGCACGTCACGCCTGCGACCATCAGCATCCAGCTTCGCGACCTAGAGCGATCTTTGGGGGTTAAGCTCTTTCGCAAATCAGGTCGAGGACTCGCCTTGACCGAGATAGGCCAATCCGTGCAGCAATATGCCAGTGATATTTTTGCCACGGGGCAAGAACTGATGGATATGGTCAGCGGCCGACCCGTGGGCGGTCCCATGATGTTGCGAGTCGGCATCAAAGATGTCATGCCGAAATTGGTCGCTTATCAACTCTTGGAGCCAACCTTGCGGATGCCTAGCGAGATTCGGCTATCGTGTCACGAAGGCGATGCAATTAATCTGATATCGGATCTAGCTGTTCACAAACTGGATGTCGTACTCTCAGACACACCTATTGATCCATCGATGAAAGTGCGCGCCTATTCGCACTTGCTTGGCGAATCAGAGATAGTTTTTGTGGGATCTAAAGCACTTGCCAAGAAGGTCAAAAACGACTTTCCAGGTTCGCTGGAAGGATGCCCAATACTGCTGCCGATGCGAAACTCCGTTCTGCGTAGATCGCTCGATTCCTGGTTCGAAGTTAATGAGATTCGTCCCAAGATCATCGGTGAGTTTGAGGATAGTGCGATGCTGAAGATCATGGGTCGAGCCGGCGTGGGAGTCTTTCCCGTAGCCAAGGCAATTCTTAAAGAAGTGGAGTCCATGTACGATGTCGAGTACATTTCAGCGATTCCCGAGATCACGGAAAAGTACTACGCGCTTTCGGTAGAGCGTAAAGTAACGCACCCCGCCGTCCTAGCGATCTCCGAAGTCGCACGAAAGAAACTTCGCAGCCGATAAACGCACTCTAGAACTGTTGGCGAAGCTGCTTGCGGTACTCGATACGTTAGGCTTCATGCTAGTTGACTGAGAAGCAAGATCTCTTCTTTCATCTTGCGCGTTGCGAACTGTAGGGAGAAGCCTAAGAGACCGACCGGGCAAGCCGGTGGGATTAAGAACCTACTCGGATGTCAGCTTTGTTGAGAAAATTGCGTCGACGATGCTGAATGGCTTCTGCCGTATAGAGTTTTGCTGCTAGCCAGCGCATGCCTTCGCGGAGCTGCTGGACAGACATTTGAGCAGGTTGAAAATTGACGTCGAAGAGCGTACAGAGATCCCACCGACCTGGCTGCAAGATGCGTTTTTCTCTTAGCAACCGATCGTATAGCGGTGTCCCAGGGAAGGGCGTGAGCACAGTGATTTGAACCTCCCACAGCTCAGCTCGCATGGCAAAGTCGTAGACTTGATTGAAGATCTCGGGCGTGTGTGAATCTAACCCCAAGATAAAGCAACCATTGACAGTGATGCCATGCCCCTGGATTGTTTCTATAGCTTGGCAATAGTCCAGCTTCTGACGGCACTTAAAATTCGACTTTTGCTCAATGCCATCCAGACTAGTCTGGTTCGGGCTCTCCAGTCCAATCAACACCTGCTTGCAGCGCGACTCGCGCATTAGGCTGAGCAATTCCTCGTCGCTGGCAACCGAGATATCCGTCTCTGTAAACCACTTGATCCGCTCGGGTATCAACTGTCGGCAAAGCTCCTTACCCCATGCGTGATCGACGAACGTATTGTCATCGGCAAGCTCGATAAACGGACGCCGCTCTAACTGCTTGATGGCTCGAACGTCGCGGATGATGTTCTCGATCGGTCGCTTGCGGTAGGGCTTATTGAGCATCACATTGGACGCGCAGAAATCGCATCGCCATGGACAGCCTCGAGTCGTCTGTACCGGATATCGTGTGTAGGCTCGATGACTCAGCAGGTCATAACGCGGTACTGGCAGGTCAGCAACGTTGATCGCGGGAAGACTGCGAGCGTCCCAGATCTGTTGAGCGCTTCCTTGCTCTAGGGCTCGAATCGCTTCGGGCCAAAGACGCTCACCCTCGCCCAAGAATACCAAGTCTGCGTGCTGACAAGCTTCGTCAGGCAATACAGAAACATGCAAGCCACCCATGGCAACCTTCACGCCTCGTTCGCGAAGTCGATCAGCAATTGCGTACGCTTCGAAGACCTGAGCCGAGAACGTACTGATGGCGACAAGATCACAATCGTATAGCTCTGCCGGTTCGTTTCCGTCCGACTCGGCTTCGTAGTACCTCATGTCGTGACCTTCGGGAGTGCAGGCAGCCAAGTAGAGCAGTCCAAGACTAGGCAAGGCACTCAGCACAGCTCCGCGATCAAGCACACCAGGCAGGGTGAGCCCTAGCGCGAGCAGTTCGGGATCATGCGCTCGTAAGCCGCTCATCGCCAACAAACCAATCTTCATGGTGCACCGTTTTGTAGAGTCTGGCAGATACCAACGATTAACGCCGTGACAGGAATGAAGAACAGGTGGCGGAATTCACGCTTCCAGGCGCTCAAGAAGCATACGATTGGCATGCTGATTCCACCAACAATCAATCCCCAGGGAGCAAGCAATTGCGGCCAATTCGAAACGACCGGCGTAGAAACCGCGAAGAGTACGTTCAGCATGCCAAGAGCAGCCAAGGAAATATGACCGAGTCGCGCTAGTCGTCGTCGAAACGAGTCGTAGCCTCCCATAAACTTGTCATCATGGAAAAATAGGCCCAGTATTGCTCCCGTGACGAAGGCCATCAGAATCAACCACCAACCGACAGACCAGTTTGTCATCACAGCACCCAACATCGAATGGAGTTCTTTAACATGGCCTGTTCCGATTTTAATTGCGATCTGAGATTTTCAATTCGCTGCAACTTGGTATACCAATGCAGAATTCGATAGATGCCAAATACCAAAAAACAATGCGCCACATTCTCCGAAAAAAAGCAAATCGAGCGGGAAACGAAGACACAAAACAGACGGCTCCACACATTGTTGTTGCACATTTGAGAAATTGTGAGCCGGAGAGGTTTTGAATTGAAGGGATTTTCATAACCCGAAGCGTTAGCGAGGGACAGCGAGGGACGTCTTCAAGACCCGAAGCGTTAGTTTTGAAGTTGCGCTATTTGGATTTAAGGCCGAAGGCCTGACCGTTTACCTAGCCCAGCCTGAAGGGCTGGGTACGCAATTCGCGATAACAACAAAGGGCCAACGGCCTGCCGGTTTGCGTGCAAACCGGCAGGCCGTTGGCCCTTAACCTACTTAAGCTTGATCACCCAGCCCGTTGGGCTGGGCTATGTAAATCGCTGGGCCTTCGGCCCGAAATCCCAGAAAAAACGCAACTTCAAAAAGCGTTAGCGAGGGACCGGCTTTGCTAGGTTTTCCAGACGAACCCAAGAAGT
>CAYWNG010000551.1:0-4671 GCA_964458685.1 uncultured Pirellulaceae bacterium | reverse complement strand
CGTGGCGGCTAGTTCAGAACGGCTAACGGCCGCCTAAGCGGGACGCTCTCTAACGGCTTGCGGCTAGTATTACTAAGCGGGACGCTCTCGTTAGCGTCCGGTTTCTTTCCGTCTTCGTTTATCGCCAACCCTAAGGAACCGAAGCCTAACGGCTTTCGGCTAGTTTGGATACCTGACAGTTCGCGAGACGCCACCTAACACTGGCAGCTAGTATTCTGCGCCTAAATCATTATCTCGCACTAATGGCCTGCTCCATCAAGTCCAAGCACAGCAATGCTGAAGCTGTGCCGTAGCATCGTCCCAGCTCGTGCGAGTCGATGAAGCAACCGTCCAATTCTGGAAGCGTCAGGATCAGGTCAAGTTGCTTCTTCGCCAGAGACTTACGAATCGCCGAATCCTTTACCGACGCAATTGCTTCGCTTCTCGCGTGCATGTCGTACCAGAAGAAGAAACCGCCGAAGGCATATGTGTCAGTGTGATTGTCGTACTTAAGCGCTTTGGCTAGAAGATCGTGATACTTCAATCCGATATCGGCGGCCTTTGCCAATTCGCTATCGTCCTCTTTGTCCCACAAGAATCTTGCGTAGCTGCAAAGCGGAATGCGGCCCGCACTGGCTTCGATCGGCTCGCTTCTTCCTGAGTTGCCGCGACGAACGGCATAGGGATAAGCTCCGTTTTCGTAACGCTGACTTTCAAGTCGTGCTAAACCGCTGCTGATTCTCTCGGGATCGATTTTCACGCCTGAATTCGCGGCATCTTTCAGAGCGATCAAGGCTGTGGCCGTAACGAACGCATTGGGATACTCATGGAACCAAGTTCCGTTACCAGACTGAAGATCTTCCAATCGCTTGGCGATCAAGCCGAGCGATGCTTGTGATGGAGCAGCTTTGCTTGACCCAACCGCTGCCAAGAAACGCAATCGGTAGGCTTCCGCCCACAACAGTTCGTCGCGATCCTTGGGATTGATGTTCGAATCGTCACTGCAAAAGTCGATGGCTTTTTGTAGTGATACTTGAATGCGTTTCGCCAAAGCCGGATCGACGTGCTTCTCAGCTCGCAACAAGGACCAACCGCAAATTGCGGTTACAGCCATATGCACGTTGGGCATCGAGTCGCTGCCGCCAAAGTCGTAATCGCTATCGTAAAAGCCTCCATCCTCACGCTGCATGTCTAGCAAGTAGGTCGCACCAAGCGTCCAAAGTTGTTCTGCTGTAAACGTTCCTTCGGGAGCGGCACTACCCAGCGACTTCACACCGGCCTGCTGTTGTTGAGCATTCAACAGCAAGAAGACTTCAAAGCCGCGCACAAACGGACCGATCCCGAGGGCTTCATGGGCGGCCTTCCATGCCAGCGGGTGATCAGGATGCTGCTTGGCAGCTTCCTCCCACCATTTATTGGCTTCCGCATGCTTGCCTTCACGGAAGAGCTGCATGCCTTGGACTAACTTAAGCTCCATCGCATCTTCGGCTGGCACAACGACATCGACTTCAATCGGTTTGTGGGACACGAAATCAGCCCAAACACGATTGATGGACTTGCGATCGGACTTGCTTGCCAGAGCATCCCAAGTGGAAGGCTTTGCAGCAGATTTGCCGATCAATTGAAACAGCCACTGCGGATGTAACGTGCTCAACCGATCCGAAGTTTGGACAACCTTGCCTGCGGAGATGATCACGAAACCGGGCTCGACGAATTTGTAAGTTGCCAAACCGTACTGCTCGGCCACTTTGCTATTAGGGATTTGGCGAACTGGAATGTAATTCTCGTTGATCAAAGCAATAATCGCTGGCCAGCTAAATGGGCCAGCTTTCATGTATTGGTCGATGACGTCCTTGCGATCCATGAATGTCCGCGGCAACGTGGGCACATACCAGAAGACTGGTTTGCCCGTTTGTTCGGATAGCTCAAGAGCCTTTTGCAAGTCCGGCTGCCACTCGACTGCCGAGCCTGCCTTCGCGGCTAGCCCCTGAGGTTTGACGCGAGCCTTGCGAGTATGATTTTCTTGAAAACGCTCGTTAAGCAATTGATCGCGATCAACTTGCTGCGCCGAAGTTGTTGTGACTCCTGCAAACGACATCGCGATCAACGTAAGGACTTTGATCGAAGTGAGGTACGGAAGAGGTTGGAAAAAAGTCAATTTTCTAGTCTCGTCTACAAGAAGAAATCGGTCGAAGTGTTTGCTGGGAAGCACAAGCCAGAACAAATTTTGTGAGCGTTTTTTTGGCAGTTTGCGGGTAGTCTGTTGGCTTGTCGCAAATGAATTTTAACGTGTGTCGTGACGAGCGTGTGCCGCTGCTTTACAAAAGAAATCGGCTTTAGGGCAGTTGCTTTGCGAAGCCATCCATGCCAGGGCGTACTGTTCCATCGCTGGAAATCAATGGCAGTGGTTTGTCAACTCGCCCCAACTGCCGAATACCGGGTGCAGCCTTGCCTTTATCACCCAGATCGGACTCATTGGCCTCGACTAACCGCTTCAAGTCCGCAATGACCTCAGCATTGGATTCAGCGACGTTATTCTTTTCAGCGATATCGTTTTCCAAATGATAGAGTTCGTTCTTGGCAAGGTGCAGCTTCCAAGGTCCCTTGCGAACCGCTTCCAACGCCAAGCCGCTGAAGTAGAAGAAGCTCTCATGACCACGAGCCTCCTTCTTGCCTGTCAGCAAGCCAGACAGATCGATGCCATCCAACTTGGAATCGGGCAGCTTGGCTCCCGCGAAGCTTGCGAATGTCGGAAGCCAATCCATATGCGCAGTGACTTGATCGGTCTTAACTCCGGCAGCAATCTTACCGGGCCACCAAGCAATCGTGCAGACTCGCATGCCACCTTCCAAGGTACTTCCCTTGGCTCCACGCAATGGTTGGTTCGTGGCCCCCTGATTCAGCGGACCGCCGTTGTCGCTGGTGAAGATGACCAGCGTGTTCTTGTCGAGCTTGGCTTCGCGAAGAGCGTCGAAGACTTGCCCCACAGACTGATCAATTTCGATAACCCAATCTTTTTGGAGACTGATGCCAGACTTGCCCATCAACTGTTTGCTTGGGTAATGAGGCCAGTGAACTGCGTTGTGTGGAAGATAAAGAAAGAACGGCTTCGAGTGTTCCTTGCGAATAAATGCGACGGCGCGGTCGGTGTAGCGCTGAGTAAACGTATGTTGCTGCTCGACCTTAACCCGTTCAATCACATTGTTGTTTTCGAGCAGCGGTAGCGGCGGCTGGCTATCTCCGCGCGATCCGGATTCGTCGTTTTGTGGTGGATTTGCGTTCTTAGGTTGTGGAGGGATCGGCTTATCGGGATTGCTTTTCGCTCCCTCGCTGCGCAGCCCCATATCGTTCGAGTAAGGAATGCCGTAGTAAGAATCGAAGCCTTGATTGGTTGGAAGGAATTCGGGTTGGTCGCCGAGATGCCACTTTCCGATGCAGGCGGTTTCATAGCCAGCTTGCTTGAGAACTTCGGCCACAGTAGTCTCTGCCGGATGAAGACCGACTGCACTAGCTGGAAAGAGAACTCCAGGAATGGGCAAGACTCGCTTTGGGTAACAACCTGTCATCATCGCAGCCCGTGATGGACTGCAAACCGGCGCGGCGTAATGGCTACAAAGCTTCATCCCTTCGTTAGCCATCTGCTGAATTCTTGGTGTGCTAGTCGGCCCTCCAAATGGCTCGATATCGGAGTAACCCAAGTCATCAATGTTGATCAAGATAATGTTGGGCGTGTCGTTCACCTCTGCTTGGCTCTTCACCTCTGCTTGGCTCACAGCCCCGATGAAACAACTGATCAAGCAAAAGAAGAGTGTTTGCCGGCTTGCGAAGCTTCTCATGTTGAGATTCTAGTTCTTGTTGAATTTCGAGGGGTGCGGCTTACGGATTGTTGCCGCCGGTCAATCCCGTTTAGACCGGTCACATGATATACTGCCGCGATTGCAAATTCTGCAAGCAGCGAGCGGAACGGCTACACCTTGTCGAAAAAATCTCATCGAGAATTGGGCTGGCCTCGCTTCTGCGGAACCTCAAAAAACAATTACCCAACTACAGAGAGAATTAAGCGTGAATCCACTTGTCTCCAATTGCCTCGCCAGTGTTGCCTACGCCAAACAGATCCTCGCCGACGTTGAAGATGCGAGAATGGCCGAGCGGCCCATGGACTTGAATCCACCTGCATGGTTGTTGATGCACTTGGCTACTGCGGGCGACTATGCCGCGATGCTTCTGGGGGGCAGCGGAGTCTGTCCGGCAGACTGGAATGAGCGAGCCGATACCAAGAAGCCTGTTTCCAGCAACCGCAGTGATTATCCATCGCGCGATGAACTAGTGAATCACTTTGAATCAGCCTACAAGAATGCCGCTGATCTTTTGGCCAAAGCGACTCCCGAGCAGCTTTCAGCGCCTCAAAAACTGGGCTTCTTCGAGAAGGAACTGCCGACCGTTGCAGAGATGGCGGGCTTCCTTTTGGTAGCTCACTTAGCCATTCACTTGGGACAACTATCCGCTTGGCGTCGCGCAACTGGCAAAGCGCCGCTGTTCTAGCTCTTCGAATATGGCTAATTGAACTGCAGTTGCTAGCGTTGCTTGCCGCCGGCGGGCTTGAACCGCCGGCGCAAGCTAACGCTCTAACGCTTCGGTCAGCGAAAGCGGACCGGTCAGCGAAATCGCACCGGGTTGCGAAAGCGCCCAAAC
>CAYWNG010000550.1:0-4673 GCA_964458685.1 uncultured Pirellulaceae bacterium | reverse complement strand
TCCGACAATACCTGTGAACGCGGTCGCTTGGCCCCACGCCATCAATTTTTCGTTCAGTTCAGCATAGCCTGGTGTGCGACCAATCCACCAACATGCTGCGGCTAGTCCAGCGAGCAGCACCAAAGTAGGGCGAAGCAGTGGAGCATCGATGGGCAACATCAACCACAAGACTGTAGCAATGAGCACAAAGCCCATCATCTGTTTGAATGTGTCCATCCACGGACCAGGCTTGGGAAGAAAGCGCATCAAGCTTGGGCGGAAGCCAACCAAAATGTAAGGAGCAGCCATGCCCACGCCCATGACTGTAAAGATCGTAAAGGTCATTATCGGCGGCGATTTGATTGCGAAGCCAACCGCGGTGCCCAGGAATGGTCCGCTACAGGGAGTCGCTAGAACTGTAGTGACAACTCCTTTTGCAAAGGCCCCGACGGCTCCCTCTTTCTGAGCGAGTCCCTGAGCGTTTTTACCGCCGGCAAAACCTGGGATCGGAATCTCCCAAACTCCCAGAAAGCTCAAGGCCATGACAAACACTATCGATACTAGAGCGATATTGAAACCGTCGTAGCGGAATTGTTGTCCCCAACCGAACTCGTTCAGCCCGAATGTCTTTCCGAGTCCAGCTTGTACGGCAATCGCAATCGCGGCCAGAGCCCAAAAGACGCTGATGATTCCGATTGAGTACCAGAGGTTTAATGCAAGGACACGACGCGGATTTCCGGCACCTTGTTCGAGGAATGAAAGAAGCTTCAATCCAATCACGGGCAATACGCAAGGCATAAAATTCAGAATGAATCCTGCCAAGAGCGCTGCTCCGATCATGAGCGGTAAGGTCGCCTCTTCGGGTTCAGAAGTGGACAACGGGTCTAACTTGGAAATGTCGTAGTCCAGGCTTCCGCTTTGCGCTGGTCCAATTTGTGCTGGCGGGCGGGTGCTTGGGCCGCCCAGTCCAGGAGGTGCTTCACTGGTTGAATCGGCTCCTTGCAGCCCAGGAGGAGCTTCACTGCTTGTGGCCGGTGCGTTGTTTGTTGGATTGTTCGTTGTATCGGTAGTTGCTACAGGAGGATTGCTGGGTGTTTGGTTTTCGGTTGTCGGTTGAGCGTTGGTTGGGCTAGAACTTGGCAAAGGATACTTCGCCGGATCGAGCGGCTTGACCTTAGGAAGCGATACAGGCGATTTGCCGGCTTTGGCTACGAAGGCGAAGTCTCGAGGAGGAAAGCAGTTGTTGGCATCGCAGACCTGAGCGTAGATCTTGCCCTTGATCTCCAGCTCCTCTGCCTTGACTCCTTCGGCCAAGAGCAATGGAGCGAACCATGTCGCCCCGCCGAAGTGCTTCTCAACAATGATGTTATCGAACGCAGGCTCTGGTGCTGCCTTCGGGTCTTCGATCGGCAGAAACACACCGACGGCGAACTTGTCGGATTTGTCTAGCTTCAGCTTGGTTTGAACGGGCCCACCGGGACCCTGAGTAATGGAGTAGGTGTAGAGATCGTCTTCCAAAGATCCTTGAATGACCAAGATCGCTGGCTGGTCGCCGCTGGGTGGCACGATAACCCCAGATGCGGTTAGCTGAGCTGGGCCATTAGATTTGCCCCCGCCTTGCGAAAGGCCTTTACCAAATTGCGCGAAAGCCGATGGCTGACCTATCAGCAGTAAGGCGGCCAGATTCGCTAAAATGAACAGAGCCTTGAACTTGGGGGCTATCATCCGTCTTTCCTCGGGTGGATTTGGTTAGTTGAGCCGCAAATTTTACCATCCTTAGAAAATTTGAGTCAACGGCGAGCTAAAGGCTGATAAAGCTACCTTAAGCTATGTACTGTACGCATTTGGCGAGAGTCAAGTTTGCTTCGGCTCCTCTATACTAAGTACCATTTTGGAACCTGAAAGTTTCTTGATTTACGATTATTCTTCCTTCGACAGACCTCCACGAAACGAATTTCCAGTGACAAAGCCTCGCCTCAATCGACAAAACCACTCAACTAGTCTCTTGGCTCTTTTGCTTGCTGTTTTTGCTTGGATTCCGTCTGTCGCAAGTGAGAATGAACCCAGCGAAGAACGCTACGACATCGTCGTCTACGGTGGCAACGCAGCCGCAATCGTCACGGCGGTTCAAGCCAAGCGTATGGGAAAATCGGTTGTGGTGGTCAGCCCCGATAAGCACTTGGGTGGATTGACCAGCGGAGGCCTGGGCTGGACCGACACGGGCAACAAAGCTGCGATTGGAGGCGTGGCTCGCGAGTTTTACCATCGCGTTTGGCAACAGTATCAGAAGCCAACTTCTTGGAAATGGCAAACCGTTGAGGAGTATGGAAACAAAGGACAGGGCACTCCCGCCATCGACGGCTCGCAGCGAACGATGTGGATCTTTGAACCTCATATCGCTGAAGCTGTTTTTGAAGATCTAGTTCAAGAAAACTCGCTAACTGTTCTGCGAGACGAGTGGCTGGATCGATCGCCATCAGGTGTTGTCAAGAAAGATGGACAGATCGTCGAGTTCAAAACCTTGAGCGGCAAAACCTTTCGGGGCTCGATCTTTATCGATGCAACTTACGAAGGCGATCTCATGGCTGCTTCAGGAGTCAAATTCACTGTCGGTCGCGAATCGACTGCGACCTATGGTGAGAAATGGAATGGCATTCAAACGGGCGTGCTCCATCACAAACATCATTTTGGAGCTGTCAAAAAGCCGATCAGTCCTTACAAGATTCCCGGTGATCCAACGAGTGGTTTGTTGCCTCGCATCAGCGCAGATCCGCCAGGAGAGTTCGGGGCCGCGGACAAACGAGTCCAAGCCTATTGCTTTCGCATGTGCTTGACCAACGACGATCGCAATCGCATTCCTTTCCCCAAGCCGAAGGGCTATGACGCAAGCCAATACGAACTTGCTTTGCGAGTCCTTGAAGCAGGCTGGCGCGAGTGCTTCGAGAAGTTCGATCCGATTCCGAATCACAAGACGGACACGAACAATCATGGTCCGTTTAGCACCGACAATATCGGCTTCAACTACGACTATCCAGAAGCTAGTTACGAACGTCGCCGCGAGATCATTCGCGAGCATGAAGTGTACCAGCAGGGCTTGATGTACTTTCTAGCTAACGACTCTCGCGTTCCTGAGGATGTGCGCAGCGAGTATGCGAAGTGGGGCTTAGCGGCCGACGAGTTCATCGACAACGGTCATTGGCCTCATCAGCTTTACATTCGTGAAGCACGACGCATGGTCGGTCAATTCGTGATGACCGAAAACGAACTGCTCGGTCGCAAGGAAACGCCGCAGTCGATTGGGATGGGCTCGTATACGATCGATTCGCACAATGTTCAGCGCTACGTGACTCCCGAAGGCTTCGTGCAAAACGAAGGAGATATCGGAGTCGGTACGGCGGGGCCTTACAAAATTGCTTATGGGGCTATCGTTCCTGCCAAGCAGGATTGCAAGAATTTGTTGGTCCCAGTCTGTTTGTCCAGTTCGCACATCGCCTATGGCTCGATTCGCATGGAACCTGTCTTTATGATCTTGGGGCAATCAGCGGCAACTGCTGCTTGCATCGCACTTGACCAGAAAACAGCAGTGCAAGATGTGCCCTACGATGCGCTGAAATCGAGATTGCTTCAGGACGGGCAGGTCCTAGAACTTGCTGCTTCAGAGAAAAAGGTTTCGCAACGTCGCACTGTAGATGTTAGCAAACTTGCTGGTACAGTCTTGGATAATGATGCTGCTAAGTTGACTGGCGACTGGACCAGCAGTTCGTCGGGATCGAGTGTTGGCGATAATTACCTTCATGATGGCAACAAACGCGATGGCGGTTCTTCGGCAAAGTTTGAAACGACGCTCAAGCCAGGTCGTTATCGCGTTCGGCTGTCTTACCCAGTGAACGCCAATCGCTCGACGAAAGTAAATGTCGTCGTGACCTTCGCCGATGGTGAAAAGCGCTTGACCATCAACCAGAGACAGGCACCAACAATCGATGACCTGTGGGTCGAGTTAGGTGAGTTTCGTTTTGATCAACAACCAGCCGTAGTCACGATTTCAAATGCCGACAGCGATGGGTATGTGATAGTTGATGCTGTCCAGTTCTTGCAGTGAGCCGTCGTGCGTTTAGCCATTGTGTAGAAGACCAGTAGGTCGCTGTTGGGTTCTACCACTTAGTCCGGCAATGCTTCACCAAAGAAGCGTAGCCAGTTGCCGAAGAATACATCCTCGATTTCAGCGTCGCTAAATCCGCGGCGCTGCATGATGCCGACCATCTTTTGCAAGTCGCGATAGCGATTGAGATCGGCAGGAGTCTGTTCATTGCCGTATCCACCGTCCAAGTCGGTACCGATGCCCACGTGGCGAATCGTTCCACCGGAAAGCGAACGCACGTGTTCGATCTGGTCGATGGCTCGCTCTAAGGTTTCTCGCGGTACCGATTGGCCTCGAACAAAACCGTTTTGCAGCATGATGACATCCATCGAAACTCCCAGTACTCCATCACGCTCAATGACCAGGCGGATTTGATCGTCGCTAAACTGCCGTTGCCAATCGCAAATGGCTCGAGCGTTTTGGTGGCTCGCGTGAACGCGCCCGTTGAAGTTTTCGGCTACTTGCCAAAATGCAACGTCGGAAAGGTGAGTCATGTCGATGGTGATTCCTAACTGCTCGCAATTCTTCAGTAGTGGAATCGCGTCGATGGCCAAGC
>CAYWNG010000549.1:0-4687 GCA_964458685.1 uncultured Pirellulaceae bacterium | reverse complement strand
TGTCGTTCTTCCTCTTCTTCTGCTTCTTCTTCTTCTTCTTCTTCTGCTGCTTCTGCTGCTTCTGCTTCTGCTTCTGCTTCTGGCATTCTACCTTCTTCAACCTGCGACCTTTTAGCTCACACTACTGAAACAAATCGACTGCGAAAGAAACAGGGGATGCAGTCGAGAATAGCGGACTGAACCAACCGCGACGAGCGGCGAAGCTGCGAGCTGTTGGGTACCACTGAATTCCCAAAAAGGCATCAACAGTACCAGTGTCAAACGGTGTAATCATGTTGGCCTCGCCGTAGATAGCCCAGTTGCTATTCAATGGCATCAAGACATCCGCGCCGAAAAGAAACACATCGTTCTGTGCTGGCGAGCGCCCCGTCACGACATTGTCCTCGCTGTGACGATCGGCCAGCCCACCCCAGAAAGTTGTCTGAGCACCAGTGTTCCAGAAGCGTCGATAATACAAACTTCCCTGATTGATCGACTTGAGCGTAACAGGCGTGGATGCTCCCCAAACTCCCGAATCGCTATTGGATCGCAGATTGGCCGTCGCACCTACTTCGCGTTGACTGGAGAATCGATACGAACCACGCACACGCCATTGGCCTAGCGTAAAATGATCGTAGCTGCCTTCGTATAGAAAGTCGTAAACGCCACCCCATGCGAAGCCATTTTCCAGCCGCTGAAAAAAACCTATCGTGGTAAAGCTCTGCTGGCGATTCGTCGTCTCACCGAGTAGTTCATAAACACGAACCGCATTCTGAGTCGCCGTGTAGTTCGTTCCTAACTGCATACCGATTCCCCATTTGGGAAGTAACGGTAGTCCCCAATTCACGGAACCTTGCAAACCAGCGTTGGCATTCACTCCGAAATCCTGAGGCTGTTTCGAGCCATCGAAAGCCAGGAGCGCTGTGAACTCGTCAAACAACGAGGCATTGCCAACGTATAACGACCGAGCCTTCACAAGAGTCGGTTGTACCGCGCTTCCGCTAAGATCGCCCGTCGACAACACGGCCGTTGTAGCTGTGGTAGACGTGGTTGCTGAAGCCAGTGAAGTCGATGCAGAAGAAGTCGATGCAGAACTCTCCTCGAGAACTGAACTGGTCGCGAAAAGTGAACTATGCGGATAGTTCGAAAGTCCAGAAGTACTTTGCGCACGGGCTTGGTGCAATCCAATGCACGCAAGCGCAACTACGAACCCAATTAAGCGAACTTTCGACATAAGCTTATCGCCCTTGGCCAAAATCAAAGCGTTTCGAAAAAGCGTGTCACATCTATTGGGGCAGTGTGTCTGTACTAAGATTTATCGTAGGGTCGCGCGCTACTTTCTTGGGTTTGTTCTGGCCCGTAAAGCAATCACACATGAGGCTACTACTACAACAGTTTTAACCATCAATCTGCTGTTTGTTACGCTAGCATTGCGCAAGGATTCGATGGATTACTGAGTGTCCATTCCAATAGCCACGAAAAAGGCGAGACCACATCGCAATTCGTATTGACCAAATCTCTCTTTCTGCACAACTTGTTAGGCATGCTTCAGCGAAGGATTCATTGAAGCTATGCAAGCATTTGAAGCTTGCATGACTTGAACTCTGACCGATGGATTGTCGGTGAAGTTCGAGTCGATCAACAACTATCACACGTTTGCTCAGGTGGCATGGAGGCCGCAGATGTCAACGTCATTGCCTAATCGCAATTCCGATCAACCCGCTCCACGTTCTTCGCGGATTATCAGCCTCAAGCAGTTTCTGGACGAGGCAGTCTTTGTTGGTGCAAACGACATTGAAGTTCGACGATGCTGCAATCGCGCCGACAAGTGCCAAATTGGCGATGTCTTTGTTCCCGATCATAGTGCCGCTGGTGACGAGGCCGATCGCGTTGACGAGGCCATACGTCGCGGTGCGGTAGCGGTGATTACCGAGCGATTGCTGCCTGTTTCCGTGCCTCAGTGTTTAGTCGAAGACACTCGCATGGTCCACGCTAAGCTCTGTCATGCACTGGCTGGCAATCCCACCGAGCGAATGCTGACGATCGGAATCGTGGGATCGCAAGGAAAGACGACCACATCGCTGTTTGTGGCTTCGCTGCTCAAGCGCATGGCCGGAGCCGTAGCGTACTACACCTCGTTGGGAGCCAGCGATTCGACCGAATGCGATCGCACAGCAACGCAACCACCTGCAGCAGCCAAGTTAGCTCGTTGGCTCGAGCGTAGCGACAAGGCAGGAGCACCAGCCGCGGTGATTGAGCTGACTTCGTCGATGCTTCACAATCATGCAGTCGCTGGAATTGAATTCGACTTGATCGTCGTTACCAGCATGCGGCCTGGACAATTCCGTGGCAGTCCTAGCAGCTCTCAGATCGAAGCTTTAGTCACCAATTGCGTTAGCCAACTCAAATCGCACGGTGTCCTAATCGTCAACGCCGACGATGCGAGTGCGGCGAGCTTTGCTGAGAAGATCGAAACACCGACAGTTCTTTACGGTTTAGACGCTGGCCACCATATTCGCGGCAAGCGACTTTCTCGCAATGGCGGCCAACAGGTGATCTTGGCTGTCGCTGGCAACACCATGATGCCCATGACTCTGAACATGCCCGGCGATCATGTCGCGCGAGCTGCTCTGGCTGCACTGGCTGTCGGCTGGATCACAGAATTGCCAACACCGCAATCGATCGTGGCGATCGAAGCTCTGCAAACCATCCCTGGTCGCATGCAACGCGTTCAACAAGCCGTCGATGTGCCGCTGTTTATCGATCATGGTCAAACGCCGGATCGGGTCGCCGTAGCCATGCACGCTCTGCGCGGCGCAAACTTTGGTCCGTGCACGGTCGTCATGGACCTAGGAAATCAACTGGACCAACAATGGCGACAGAGGCTTGGCGAAGTTCTTGAGAAGGGAGCTTCGCGCGTCGTACTTAGTTCATCGGATCTTTCGCCGGAAGCTACGCAACGGATGGCCATGGATGTGCTGGGCGGCTGTCAGTCGCCTGGACGAGTGCAAGTCATTCCCGATCGCGAAGCGGCGATCGCTTGGGCCGTTCGCAATACAGAAACGGGTTGCGTTTTGCTGAGCGGTTGTGGTGCTAGCCTTTGGACAAATCGCCAAGGCATCGACACTTCCGATGAAATAGTAGCAAAGCGTTGCATCGCTCAAAAGAACGCAAAAACAGCTACTAAGCCGCTTTGCATTTTCCCACCAAGTTCATCCTCAGAATTTTTCTCATTCTAACTCCATTTCGCCTTGACTCCGTTTTTGGAAATCTTGTATTTCCATTTTGTCGGGCACAGATGAGCCTACGACAGACCCAAATCAACCACCGCAGGTTGATAACAGTAATGTAGGTTCATCTAAACCACTCATGGATGAGTGATTGAGTTCGATAGACAGGAAGTCAAATCAGTGGAAGTTCTGTCGATGGCTATGGTTTTGCGGGAAAACATAGCTGGCCTCCCTCCTGGGTCGGAGCACATAAGTGTTGGGATGTGATTTCTGGGTCAATCACGCCTAACGCGCTTCGCGACAGAGCTTAAGTCTGCGCACCGGAGCATTCTGAATAAGAATGCTCCGGTGCCAGGGAACACCAAAGCCTTGACAGTTTCCCAGAACTGCCAAGGCTTTTTTCGTGTACCTATCGCGCGTCAGTCGACTCTCCCGACAGACGCTACAATGATCGATCGCGTAGATTCGCAGAACTGGCTTTGCATCAGGGTGCTTCCAATGATCGATCGTAGAGGGTTCTTTCAATCTTGCTGGCTAGCGACTCTAGCTGGGTCGGCTCGTTTCTCACTAGCGGCTCACCATGTATCGAGCAAACCGAGCTTAGGCTTTAGTCTTTATGGCATGAAGTCGCTTTCACTCGAACTAGCTTTGAAAACTTGCGCTGAAATTGGCTACTCGCATGTGGAGTTTGCGCTCAACGAGGGATACCCGACTTTTCCAACCAACTTCTCCGCCGAAGATCGTCAAGCAGCTCGTGGTCAACTCGATAAGCTCAAGCTCAACCTGCCCTGCATGATGTTGAACCTAAGTCTTACGGCCGACTCCAAGACACAGGCTAGCTATCTTGAGGCAATCAAAACTGCGGGACAGTTGTCTCATGAACTTGCTCCCGACAATCCGCCGTTTCTCGAATCCGTTTTGGGTGGAAGCCCAACAACATGGGATCAGCAGAAGCAATTGATGCTCGACAATCTACACCGATGGGCTGAAGCTGCCACGCAAGCCAAGATCGCCATAGCCATCAAAGCTCACGTACGCAGCGCCGTGAACTCGCCCGAGCGGCTGATGTGGCTAGTGGAACAAGTGAAGTCACCCTCTATTCTCGTAGCTTATGACTACAGCCACTTTGAACTTCAAGGCATTGGACTTCGCGATTCGATGGCGGTCCTTTTGCCGCATGCAAAGTTCATCCATGTTAAAGATACAGTGGGTAATGCCGAGAAGTTTGAGTTCTTGCTTCCCGGTCAGGGCAAGACCGACTATGTCCAGTATTTCTCACTCTTGCGAGAGTTTGGCTACACCGGGCCAGTTTGCGTGGAAGTCAGCAGCCAAGTCTTCAACAAGCCCGCCTACGATCCTGTTCAAGCCGCGCGTTCATGCTTTCAAGCGTTGAGCAAAGCGATGTGAGTGGAACGTAGAATGTAGGGCGTGTGCAGAGGCCTGATACCAAATCATCTGGACGTAACCGCAATCACCGA
>CAYWNG010000548.1:0-4692 GCA_964458685.1 uncultured Pirellulaceae bacterium | reverse complement strand
AGTCGTCTTCCGAGCAGCCGTCTTCGATCGAGCAGATCGGATACTTGTCGACCCAAGCCGCCAAGAAGTCAACCATCTCAGGACCGGACAGCTTCTTGCCGTCGATGGTGTATTGCTTGGTCTTCACATCGTAGAACTCGGTTGCAGCCACGTCCAACGCAATGAACATTTGTTCGCCAGCCTTGTAACCCGCTTGAGCGATGGCTTCCATGATCAGATCCAACGCTTCTTGGTTGCTACCGAGGTCAGGAGCGAATCCGCCTTCATCGCCAACCGCAGTATTCAACTTGCGGCTGCTAAGAACCTTCTTTAGGTGATGGAAAGTCTCAACGCCAGCGCGAAGAGCGTCCGAGAACGTCTCGAAACCCAGAGGCATGACCATGAACTCTTGAACGTCGACGGAGTTGTCGGCGTGCTGACCACCGTTGACAATATTCATCATCGGAGCGGGAAGAATGTGAGCGGCGGCTCCACCCAAGTAGCGGTAGAGCGGAAGTTGGCAATAGTTGGCTGCAGCCTTAGCAGTCGCCAGCGAAGCACCGAGAATTGCGTTAGCCCCCAATCGCTTTTTGTTCGGAGTCCCATCCAATTCGATCATCACGCGGTCGATTTCGCGTTGATTAACTGCGTCCAGACCGATAAGTGCATCAGCGATCTCGCCGTTAACGTGCTCAACCGCCTTGGTTACGCCCTTACCCATGAAAACGGACTTGTCGCCGTCGCGCAGTTCCCAAGCTTCGTGTGCACCGGTGCTGGCTCCCGATGGAACCGCAGCTCGGCCAAAGGAACCGTCCATCAGTTCGACTTCGACTTCCACGGTTGGATTGCCTCGACTGTCGAGGATTTGTCGAGCTTGTACGCCTTGAATAATACTCATATTTTCCTGCTCACACGCTTAAGAGATAGCTAAGAACACCCGGCAGATCCACCGCTTCGGGTGCTCGAAATGTTGACATTTGAGTCTGTGGGGCGTAATTGTGCCCAATCGAGCCCAAAACGCTAGACCTTTTGAACGTTTTTGCGACGCCTCGCCGGAACGCCCCCGAGTGATTAACATGCTAAGTCCTGCATTCCACTACACTTTGGGTCCTAGGTTATGTTTTCGGGTCTAGTCGAAACAAAAACGGCTGTCATTCGCGTTGTCAACGAGCAAGGCGGGATACGATTGATTATCGAGCGTCCCGAGTCCTTTGAAGATATTAGTTTAGGTGATAGTATTGCCATCCAAGGATGTTGCCTAACGGTCGTTTCGTTCGATGAGAAGTCGATGAGCTTCCAAGCCGGCGCCGAGACGCTTTCGAAGACCACCCTGGGCAAGTTGACTGGAGGTTCGCTAGTCAACGTCGAAAGGTCCCTACAGTTGGGCGATCGCGTCGGCGGTCATTTGGTCACCGGTCACGTCGATGGCGTCGGCAAAGTTGTCGAGCGTCGCAATAACGCCGATTGGTCCGATCTAGTCTTTGAAGCCGCGCGACCGTTGATGGCACAGATGGCTAATAAAGCTTCGATCACTGTCGATGGCGTTAGTTTGACGTTGGTTCAAGTTACCGACAGCACATTTTCAGTTGCTTTGATTCCGCATACCTTGCAAGTCACCACACTCGGACAGCTCAAGGCTGGAGATCCAGTCAACTTGGAGACTGACTTGCTGGCCAAGTATGTGGCTCGTCAACTGCAGTTCCTTCGCGGCGATAGCTCGGAGAACTAAGGCATCGCTTGAGCAACTGAGCCAGCTCAACACTCGAAGACGCTAGGCTCCTGACAAACCAACGCAAACATCAATTCAGTCACAACAACCACAACACAAATTCACTCACAGTTCAACAAAAGAAGATCGCATGTCGGAACGACAAACCCTGAGCTATCTGCAAAGGTGCTTTAAGCAAGCTCGGATTCAACCACAAACCAAGTTCGGCCAGAATTTTCTGATCGACTTGAACTTGGTCAACATGATCGCTGATTCGGCTGACATTACCAAGCGCGATGTCGTGCTGGAAGTCGGTACCGGGATGGGCTCGCTGACAACGATCATGGCTGCCAAGGCTGGGCACGTCGTTACCGTTGAGATTGACCACTATCTTGCACCGCTAGCGCGTGCGGAATTCGCTTCGCTTGAGAATGTGACGCTGCTCGAGCAAGACGCGCTGAAGAATAAGCACCAGTTGGATCCCGTGGTGATCGATACGCTACGATCCAAGATGGAGGCCATTCCGGGCGCTCGATTGAAGCTGGTCGCCAACTTGCCCTACAACGTGGCGACTCCGATCATTTCCAATTTGCTTTCGATTGAGCCTTGGCCATCGCGAATCGTTGTTACGATTCAACGCGAACTGGCCGAACGGATCTGCGCCAAGCCTTCAACGAAGGATTACAGCGCGCTCAGCATCTGGATTCAGTCACAGTGTCGCTGCGACATTGTTCGGATCATGCCACCAACCGTCTTTTGGCCTCAGCCCAAGATCGACTCGGCGATCATCGATATTCAGCCTGAAAAAGTGCGCCGAGATCGCATTCCTGATCGCGCGCATTTCCATGACTTGGTACGCAAGATCTTCTTGCATCGTCGCAAGTTCCTTCGCAGTGCACTGTTTAGTGCTGTTAAAGACCAACTAAGTAAGCAACAGGTCGACGAAGTGATGTTGAAGATGGAGTTGGATTCGAAGTCTCGGGCCGAGCAGCTTACGCCTCAGCAGATGATCGAATTGTGCGAACTGGTTCGAGCCGTACAGAGCGAAACTCAGGCTTAGACTGGCAAAACGGGATATTGGACTGTCACGTTGAAGCGGTGACTAGCGGGGATAAACCTTCACCAACGAATAATCTGTCTTGTGTCTTTCGACCGCCCCCGGCAATCAGCTATAATCGTCGGTTCGTCCGTCGTATTGGTGATTTCTGCCAAACCTCGCCGAAAAAGTGAAGCCAATCAAGCGTTCACTCTTTCTATTTGATTAGGTGTTGCCCAAAAAAACTCGTTGCGAGAGACCATGTCCGATAGCCCGCCACCTTTTCCGAACAAGCCTTTGCCGTCATGCAAGATTGTTGGAGACTATAAAATCGGTATGCCCTTGGGCACCGGTGGCATGGCCGACGTCTATTATGCGATCGATCAACGCTTGGATCGCCCTGTGGCACTCAAGGTCCTGCGAGCCACATTGGCAGCCGATGAGACTCACCAACAACGCTTTCTGCAAGAGGCCAAAGCTGCGGCGGGGTTAGTGCATCCCAACATCGTGCAGATCTACAACGTGGGCCAGGACGGCGACATTCGTTACATCGCTCAGGAGTACATTCCTGGAACGAATCTTCGACAGTACATGGCAGCGAGTTTTTCGGAGGTAAAGCCGGCGCGAGCTAGTGGAACTTCTACGGCTCAAATTAAAGATCGCCAGTTACCCATTCAAGAGACGCTGAGCATTCTTCTGCAAGTCTTAGCGGCACTCGGCAAAGCGGCCAGCGCGGGAGTCGTGCATCGCGACATCAAGCCCGAAAACATCATGCTCACGCCCGATGGTCAAGCCAAAGTCGCGGACTTTGGGCTCGCACGAATCACGATGGGCGACGATCCGCGATTGACCAGCGCTGGAACCACGTTGGGCACTCCGATGTACATGAGCCCCGAACAACTGGAAGGCGGTCCCGTCGATGTTCGCAGCGACCTGTATTCGCTGGGTGTAACGCTGTTCCATATGCTCTACGGTCAGCCGCCGTTCTCCGGCGATACGCCGTTGGCTTTAGCGATGCAGCATGTCAAAGCTGATGTTCCCGAGACCAGTTCGCTCCGCAAGTCGGTGCCCGCATCGATCGAATCACTGGTGCGTCGCTTGCTCTCAAAGTCTCCTGACCAGCGATTTGATCATCCCGAGCAAGTCTTGGATTACCTGCACGAGCAGCGTAAGAGTGACTTGGGAGACTATTGGCCTGATCGAGTCGTTCCAATCCCTGGAGCAGCCATCGCCGGATTCGCTCCGATGCAGGCTACTCAACAGCTTCAAGCGCTGCTTCGCAAGAAGCCTCGTTCGCGTTGGTTGTCGCGAGCGTTCTGGAGTGTTGGCACTGCGATTTGGTTGGTTGGACTTGGATGGCTAAGCTACTCTTTGACCCAAAAGGAAACTCCCACCGCCGAACAACTTTTTCCGATCACCGAAGATCTCTACAACAATGTGCCGCGGCAAGATTCAGTGAAGTTACAGTACGAATGGGCTTTGGTTGAAAAGGATCCGAAGTATCGTTTCGCAAAGTGGGAAGCGGTAGAAAAGTATTTTCCCAAGTCCAATAGCCCTATCAATCAGCTTTACGTCGGTCTGGCAAATCTCCAGTTGGCCAGGACTTACAAAGAGGTCGGCGACAAGAGCAAGGCCGCTGAACAGCTCGCCATCATCACCGTGGATGCGACCTCCCCTGCCCTGCTCCAGTCGCTGGCTTGGTTGGAGCTTGCCGCTGTGGAACATGCTCGGGAGGATAAGGCGCAAGTTAAGAAGGCCGTCGAGAACGCTTTGCAACTGCGTGAGAAGCTGAGTGATACGGACGTCGAGCAATTGGAGCAAGCTGTGCAGACTTTGCCTAGCGAGATTGGTCTCTATTGGGCTCCGACTCCAGCGACTTAGTAGAAGAGGAAGAGGGGAAGGAGGAGGAGGAAGAACGACGGCGGAGCGTCGTGGCAGTGCGCCATTGAAGGCGTTGAAACAATGAGGT
>CAYWNG010000547.1:0-4716 GCA_964458685.1 uncultured Pirellulaceae bacterium | reverse complement strand
TCAACAACGCTTCCAGTAATTCGAGTGCAATACGAAACACTCGTGAGCGATCCCCGGCGCGTTCTCGATCAGTTGTGTCAGTTTACGAACTTGTCGCCGACTCAAGAAGAGTTCAACAAGGCAGTTGAGTTCGTGAGGTAGACTACTTCGGTAGAATCCAGGGAGGGTGCCGCTCCTGCGAAGCCATTGTTTTCCTCGGCATTCCATTGACAAGCAATTATGTACTCTTTCGCTTGCCCCTGAACGTGTGTTGCGGCCGGAAAAAGCTCAGCAGGAGCTTCGCCCTCCCGACACGCTGATCTAAATCAACGAAGGCTCATTTTTGTGGCTTCGAGGCAGATGCTCTCGTAATTGAGCAGTCCGTCTGGATACCTTGATGTGTTCTCAAGATTCTGAAGATCCGCGTGTTTGCTCTCGCCCAACGCGAACTGCTCGATATTGGAGAAGCCACATATCACTAGAGTGGTCGTTAGCGTTGGTACATCGTACAAGAACTGATGGCCCCATAGTCTGAAGAATGCATTGACCACGTGAGCTGCATGATCCTCGGTTATGTCAGGCGTGTATCTGTTGGACATCCAATTCAGGTACTTCTGCCCAAGCTCGTCTTTGGGGTGAGGATAGATGTTCAGGATCTTCGCTAAGTCTGGAGTGGCAACGCGGATGACTCCGCCTGGTTTGAGAACACGATAGCACTCGCTTAGCATAGCGATCGCCGCGGGGTAGGGGACGTGTTCGATCATATGCTCGGTAAAGATGAAATCAAACGAATCGTTCTCGAAAGGGTAACGTGCAGTAGCGTCTAACTGCATTACGTCTCGACCTGGGAATAGATCGGTGTTCAGCCAACCGTCAAGCAAGTGTTTACTGGATCCGAGGTGTAGCTTACGGCACTTCGCCGATTGAAAGTATCGCTTGCGCAGTTTTGCGTCTGTGCCAAGCAACCTACGTTGGGCCTTCTGAAACTTCAGTAGCCATGGATGACGCCTCGTGATACCCAGTCGACGTAGTAGTGCCTTATTCATCGAATTCATCGCGCCTGTTGCTTCACTCGCAGAACCAAGATGACTTGGAGGTTCTGCTTCTCCTTAAACTACTCACCAATCTTCAGCTTTGAAACATCCTTCAAAGCATTTTTGATAACGCTCCAGGCCATACCGGCGTCGCTGCTGGAGTCGTTCCAACGACCGGTGTAGCGTCCACAGAATGAAGACTTGAGTATCTCGTCGAGATGATGAACTTGTTCGTTTTCCAGCAAGGGGTGCTTCAGGTAAACACAAACCTCATCAGTGGCTCGGACCGATAGTCCCGCGGATAATTCTTGCATCGTTCGCAGTCGATTAGCGATGGCTACGACAATCTGAATGATCGATTTACTAAGCTCGGGATGTTTACGTCCCAATAGCTTGATCTCTTCCAGCGGTGGCAAGTAGTCCATTTGCAGTGGTGCAAATCGATCTAGTTGAGCGGCATCGATGCCGAAGGTAGCCGAAAATTCGCTGCCTCGATTGACGGCTGCGATAAACTGCACATTGTCGCCAACCGGGACAAAACGATTTTCGATCGGATGATATACCTTGCGAGTCGAATCGAGAGCGGGCATGAGTGCGTTGCGAGCCGATTCTTGGCAGCGATTGAATTCATCCAGAAAAACGAGATAGCGTCGCGATGGATGCTTTAGTGCATCTTCGAGCGCGATCAACACGTCGGTCTTCACAAAATCGGTCACTGGCGAGCCACTTGAGCTAGCTCGGATCTGAATGGTCGCGAGAAAGTCCGCTGGATCGATCACAGCTCCACAGTTGAAGAAGACAAACTCCATCCCCAATGCTTGAGCGATTGAACGAGCCAAGACGGTCTTGCCGCAGCCTTGAGGCCCATCCAACAGAATGTTCAACCCGCTATCAAGCAAGATCTGTAACTTGCGCGAGATGACAGGGTCAAGATATACGCCTTCGAGTTTAAAGTCGAGCACCTTAAGTAGTTCGACAATAATCGCGCCTCGATCGTTTCTTCCCGGCTTTTGAATCTCGGTTACCGAAACTAAACAAGGCTTGCCAGGCACGATACGAACGTCATCGCTGAGCACCACTTTGGGAGCTCGGCGACCATCCAGGTGTGTCGCGCGGAAGCGATAGCCGCTCTCTCGAACGGGGTTATTGAGAAACGTGGTCTCGTACTTTTTGCCGACAGCAATCTCGTCAACAGCCAGTTTTTCGGACAGCGATTCGGATAGGGATTCGTTCGTGGGCTCGTTCATGGTTTTTCAATTGTACAAGTTAGTATCGTAGACATTGTATGTTACCAGCTTGTTGCTTATCGCAGACTGGTGCGTATCAGCTTGGCAACGGTTTGACCAAACTTTCGAATCGCTGTCCGCTCATCGGCCTCTTTGACAAGTACATAATGTGGAAAGCAGATCTCCTCTAAAGGTTCGACCGCAATTTGAGCGCAACACATACCGAGCTTTTTTGAAAGTCGGTTCACGAGTGTTTTCAGCGCAATCACAGAGCACTCAGTCGGCAATCCATCGCTGATCATCACCAGCAGTTTGCTACGCCGACGAGATTCTAAAGCAAGTTGTGCCAAATGCCAAAGCGCAGCAGCATCGTTATTGCCGCCGCCAGCACTTAGGCTGGCGATGGCCGGTCGCTCTGCATTTCCAGCGTCGTAGATCACTTTGTCTGTAAAGCCGATCACTCGTAAGTCGATAGAATTGCACTTGCCAATTGCCGTAGCCAATAAAGCACCAAATCGCTTCGCTAGTTCGATATTGTCCGAGTAAGACATCGATCCGCTACAGTCGATGGCCATGCCCACGAAGAGATCATTTTGCATTTCTCGGATTCGAGAAATCATGACGCGGGGGTCGTTGCGAACGATGGCTTGCGTTAGAGCTTGGCGATCCAATCGATAACCGGCTAAGCGGCGTCGCTGAGGCTGGTAGCGAAAGCCTAAGTCGCTGAGAAACTGCGATAGTAGCCGAGCTGGATTCGCCACGCTTTGCGACAACATGGCCCAATCGCGTGGATCAAAGGGAATGCGTTGAATCGATTGGATAGGATTAAAGTCGATATCTTCGATCACATTGATCGCGCGAGCGCCGCCACCACCACTTTCGCCGTCGGCCTGCCGCATAGATTCCAGCTCTTCTCGCGAAGTGATGCGTCGAATCTCGCGTTGGATCGCGTGGTCGTCGATCCCTCGGCCATTACGAGCGTTTTCGCAGGCAGTTGGACACATTGCTTCATCGAACAGAAAGGCACGGCAGACATCGCTATCGTCTTGAAAGATCTCGCGAAGCTTGACCGCGATCTCGTAAAGTCGAGCCATGTCGGCTTGTCGAAAGTCATTGCGAAACAACTCAAGAGCTTGCTCGACTTTTGGGTCCTGCCAGCGATTGCCTAATCCCATTCTCAAAGCTCGGAAGAATCGTGCAAAGCTGCTGCCACTTCGCTCCAATTCCTTTAGCAACCAACCATTTTCGACTCGCACCGAATCAGCATCATCAGCGACGCCCAGTCGGCAGGCCTGCAAGATCTCGAGCGAGCGGATTCCAAGCGACTCAAGTAATTGGAAGATGCTGGTTTCGCGTCGAGCGTGCTGAAAGGCGTAAGCTCCAAGCTGCTTAATCCAAGCATCCCATTCGGCATCGCGACTGCGGAGATTGCGTTCCAAGTGTTCATCAGAGACGAGATTCAACAACTGATGCAGCTTCTCCTTTTCCGCTTGTTGCCAGATCGCTTCTGCACCAGGTCCCTTGTGATAGATATGGTGTCCCAGTTCATGCAGTATCAGTCCGCGGACGATTCCGCGACCATGCTGTTGTTCGGTTAACATTGGTAGGATATTGACGAAAACGCGATTCTCTTTCAGTCGCGTGTAACCCATTTCGCGGTTGGCCAGCATCGAGATCGAAAAGACTTGATGCAGCAGCTCGAAGGCGATATCAATGCCCCACTTAAAGGTTCGAGCGACTGAGCTGATCAACGTTTTCGATCCAGCTCGCGCGGATAGCAAGCCAACAGCGTGCTCAATCAAGGGGACTTGATTGGACTGAGCGATGACCTGTTCCAGCAATGGTGATTTCTGTGCATCGCTAAGTAAAGTATTGGCAGTTATGTAACGAATCCACTGTCTGCAAAGGTCGATGTCGGCTTTCAACAAGATCGAGCCACCGATGCGCAACAGTTCCGGTAACCGACCAGAATCTGGTAACCAACTCGAGGCTGAAGTAGCTGAAGCGAGGATCGGCATACCACGCTGATCGCCATGGTGCCAAAGCCACAAAGCTGCTCGCTGTCTCAGGGATCGCAAGCGAGAAGTGCCACACTCCAAAAAGGTTTCGATGGCTGATGAGTGATCGTCATCTCGCTTGGTTTTGGAAAGAAGTAGTTCAACTGCTTTGGTGTAAGCGTGAGCCTGTGGAGAGCGGCTAACTTGTTTAGCTAACTCCCAAGTATCAAAGCCTCGTGTCGTTAGGCGTTGCCAATCCTCTGCGCTGAACCATGAGCCTTGATCGTCAAGTTGGTTGATCAGATCGATAACCAAAGACTTAAGTGATTCTTCTCCTCGCTCAAACAAATTCGTGGCCAAGATAAATCGATGAAAGTTATTGCATTCACCCGTTAAGCAATGCTCACGAAGTCGAACGAGCAAATCTTCGCAATCCTCTGGCCACAGCGGTATGGTATCGGCAAGCAGAGAATAATGGGG